>CAZOXI010000628.1:0-2786 GCA_964583445.1 uncultured Bacteroidaceae bacterium
GATTGGTTTACCGATGGGCTCGGATTTGTACCATCTGTCGTTTCTGTATTCGGTGATCCAGATATCACTTTCGAACTGATCGGCCCATGTGACCAGCATCTGCTGTCCATCATGTGAGAGTGCAATGACTGTCTGGTTGCCGTCTGACTGGATGGAAGGAGTGATGTTATAGGGCTTTGTCCATTTCCCGTTCTCCTGTCTGGATACGTAGATCCCGTTGTAAAATTTTTGTCTGCCCATGAATGCGAAAGTGCCCAGGTCACCGGAAATCACAGGGTTGTAAACGGGTGCCCTGATCGCATTGATCTGTCCGAGTGTGCCGATGGCATAATCAGCTTCAGATTTCAGTGCTTCTTTAGCCCGCTGGCATGCATCGATCTGAATATTGGTATAGATATACTGTGGTGTCTCTTCTTCAGCATACGTAAGGAATTTTTTGTAATTCTCACATGCTTTGTCAAACTGTTCGTCGATCCTGTATGCATTTCCAAGGAACAGGTAGGCATCAGGGGGTGCAGCCTCTTCCCTGAAGCTCCCTTCCCGGTATTTTTCAGTAATATTCTTGATGGCTGCTTCCAGGTATGGGATCGCTTCTGTTTTCCTGCCTTCCAGCTCAAGCAGGCAGATGCCGATACGGTAATTGATATTGGCATTATCCTCGTACCCGTCATTATACACCTGGTTAAAAGCATAAAGTGCTTCTGCATAATCCTCTTCTGCAAAGAAGAATTCAGCATCATAAAAATTTTCTTTTGGGTCGTATTGTCCGTAAAGAAAGATGGCAATCAGCAGAAACGAAAACAACGTGTAAACTCTTTTCATTACCGGGCAGTTTAGAGTGATTTACACAAATTTAAGAATTTAATTAGAAGTTCAAACTAAAAATCACCCCTATTCATTTGCCTCCTTTTGCTTAGCTTTCTTTTTTCTGCGAAAGAAAAATATGATGATCAGGGCCAGCCCGCCCAATATTCCGAAGAAGATGATCGCGCCATCGGAAATCCACCGTTCACCCATGGCCGGATCCACATCGAGGATGGGTGCAATAGAGAAATCGGCCAGCATCTCAATAAGGATCCGCTGGAGTTCAGCCTGGGAAATACCGAGATCTTCCGCATGGTTGACCAGGTAATCGACCAGTTCCCTGATCGAGTTGATCCCGAGTGCGCCGAGGTCAATTTCAGAGATCACCGTTGCCAGGCTCTCCGGGGCATTGGTTTTCATGTAATTCATGAAGCTTTCCAGCGACCTGTCATTGACCATATCCGACAATGCGTCGATGAACTGCCCGGGGGCATATTCCTCATCGACTTTTTCAGTGAGGTGATCCATCAGTTCTTCCCCTGTCACAATCTGTTCATCGTCAGGGTTCAACGCTTCCAGGTAGTTCAGCAGTTCATCTTCGGAATACTTGATCAGTTCCTCCAGTATCTTTTCAGCCTCGGTGGGGGGCGGGGGAGGGGGAGGTACCTTCCTGGCCGAGTCCGGGCTGTCACTGAAAAAGACGGAATCCCTGTCAGGGACCATGGAAACTATGATCTCGCCTGCAGCATACCTTGCTGGTTTTTTGGCGTTGATAACAAGGTCGGTAAAGCTCATGTCCCCGTTTTCCTCTTCCATAACCAGTGCCACGGTGTTTTTTCCTTCCTGGGGTACAAGAGTGTACGTAAGTCTCTTTTTGCTATAGACAAATGAGTCAGCAGCAATGGTATCCTTCTCATAAATATGCGTGGCGAGAAGCGTCGATCCTTTTTCGAGCTGCACCCGGATCCTGAAAGGTTGGCCGGCTATGGCGCTGAACACGGTATCTTCGACAAGGATCCTGCTGTTTTTGCCTCTCAGCACCAGGGGTTGGTAGGGAGTGGGTTCCAGTTGTAGTGGTTCATCGATCTCCACTCCTGCTTCCTCGGTGGTCTGGTCGATCCTGATCCGCCGGACCAGGTCATTAAAAACAGGACTGCTGAAGAGGAGGTCATAATCTCCTTCCGGGGCCCGGAGTGTAAAGGTTTGTTCTTCCAGGTCCGGTTTGGAGCTGAATACAGTATCCCGCGTATCCCGGTCTACCAGGTAGATGATCACGCTGTCCTGTTCAAGAATATTCCTGTCCTCCGTCCCGACCATGCCCGTGATCATATACAGGCGCGGATTATTTTCTGAATATATATCCAGGTAATAGATGTCATGCCTGCCATACCCGTCAGGGAGATATTTGGAGAAATAGGCATTATCGCCATTGTTTACAGGAAGCAGGAACAGGTCATCGTCCATGGTATTGATCGGGTATCCCAGGTTGATGGGAGTGCCCCATTCTTCATTCTCGTTCAGTTGTGAATAGAAAATATCGTATCCCCCCATGTTATAGTGCCCGTAACTGCTGAAATAGAGCTTTTTGCCATTTTCTGTGATGAAGGGTGTTTCTTCATTGTAGCGGCTGTTGATGACCGGGCCGAGATTGACCGGGTCGCTCCAGGAGCAGTCTTCCAGCATCTCCGATCTGTAGATATCAAGTCCGCCATACCCGCCTTTCCTGTTGCTGGTGAAATAGAGTGTTCTTCCGTCATTTGCCAGGGATCCGTGCGACTCCCAGTATTTTGTGTTGATGCCACTCAATTCCTCCATCGCGGTCCATTTTCCTTCTTCGTAGTAGCTCACATAGAGGTTTCCGATAAAATTGTCGTTCCGGTAGATGATCATTGCGTTCCCGGACCAGGAAAGAGAGGTGGGGTATACGTCACCGTCTACGCCCAGTTCCGGAATGATATTCCTCGGGGGCTGCCATTCCCCGT
>CAZOXI010000629.1:0-910 GCA_964583445.1 uncultured Bacteroidaceae bacterium
GCATACAACCCGGGAGTGCCCCCGGCATTTACACTGCGAATATAGACAATGTATTCGCCCTTACTGTCTGAAGTGTAAAATGAAACTGTTTTTGGTTGATCCGGTTTTAATTCAATATCCGGATCCCAGAACAACAGATTATGCCTGTAAATATTCCTGGTTGTATCTGTTGAGCAATATTCCGGCAGTTGAAAATGACCTTCAGATAATAGACTGTAACTAAAGAATTGGCTGTTTTTATAGAGCTCTGTCCCAGCAAAATCTTTTCTCTTTGTGTATATGCCAATAATACCACTGTACTTTATTCCGGAAACAATGTATGGCTGATCGAAGATTTCTACCTTCTCTATTCTTTCTAAAGGAATTTTTAGAAGTTCATTCACATCTGGAACCGGGATATTATCCAATAACACCAGGGGCCTCAAATTTCTATACTGGCTATAACCCGACAGTTTTAAATATGCTTCATTCTGTGACCTGATCGTTCTTACTTCATTCACTAGCTCAAAAATGAATTCTTCAAGATTGGGTAATTGAACGTATTTCTCAGTATAATACACACGCTTCGGACTGCCATAAAATGGAAGCTGGGTGGATGCGGACGAGGAGTTTTCGTTTTCTTTATAAACATTGTTGAGCTGCATATTGATCATCATTTCAGAAGCAATCTTCTGCTCAACTGAATCTAAGGAAAACGGATAATATGTAAGTTGAATATTGCGATTGCAATAATCGTTATCAATCACAATAGCTGCATTTTCGTCACTTTCCAAAACAGCATCTATGTAGAAATCGTACCTGCCGGAAAAATCAGGTAAAGTGAAATAAAACAATCCGTTCTCCTTAGCCTTGCATGTAGTAAAGTATTTCCAGTTTTGCGGTGTTGACAAATGTAAAGTGGCAGGTGGAA
>CAZOXI010000629.1:920-2781 GCA_964583445.1 uncultured Bacteroidaceae bacterium
GTGCTGGCATTGGTATTTGCGATTTTCCCGGAAATGGAAATCCCCCGGGTTTCCGGCAGGTAGATAAAGGAGGCTCCTTCAGTGGATGATATTTCAGGAATCTGAGCGGTGTGATTATTCGTATCAACATAGGCTCCTTTGGCAACAGAGATACAAATATCAGAATGTTCAGACGCCCGGCCAATTAAACGCAGTGTGAGGTTCACTTTCTCCCGTGGCCTGTAAGTTTCTTGATCTGTAGCACATTCAATGCCATTCGAAGAATTCATTTCTATTGGTAGTATATGAATCGATTCGCTAACTTTTTCTTGCTCTGGTCCCGGATCAAGGCTGTTTTCAAATGGATTGACAACTTTCACCAACTTGTAAGCATAACCTTCAACCGGGAAATTCCTCATCCATTTAGTGTAAGCTCTCAGGTAGTAATGGCCAGACAATAATGTATTGGGAATGGTCAGGTAGCCTGATGTGCCCATATCAGAAAGCCTGAATTTCGCCTGTGTTATTTTTTCACCATTCCATCGAATCAACTCAACGTATATTATCTTGCTCCATTGAACATCATCAAACGCATGGTTGAACTGATAACCCACTGTAAAGTATATTTTCTCATCAATACAATAAAGTTGCCTGTCGGTTTCAAGAACGATTTGTTCTCCTGAAACTTCCGGCATCTCAATCTTATAAAATAATTGAACTGCAGGCAACTGGGAAAAACAAACCTGGGTAAGCGGGAAAAGCAGAAGCAGTATTCTTTGTAGCATAGCCAAATATTCTAAGCATTACCAAAAATCCGGACGTTCCAGAGTACCTCCTGAGAATCTGCAATCAAAACAACCGGGTAAGGTCGTATTGTTATTGGTAACATAAACAGGAATATAAGTGTCCGGGATCCTGCGAAAGACACCAAAAGCACTATCCGGATCCTGTACATAAAAATTATCAATCTCAAATGGTTCGACAGGACAAAATCCTTTTTCACCTAAATAAGGCCCTTTATAAAAGACCCTTTTTTGCGTAGATGCAGCTACCCAGAAATATCCGAGAACCGTTTCCTGGTCATCATGGATGTTCTTAATATTCGAAAGGTTTTGGCTTGGTTGTGAATTATACAATCCCCCCGATTCCTCAATTTCTGTTTCCTTGGTTTTAAAATAAGTATAGGCTCCTTCACTGAGTGCATATTGACTCACCAGGCAACTATAGCGGGTGGTAAGTTTCGGGGTAAAGGGGATAAAATGTAACGGTACGCGTTTTCTTGAATTAGCAGCGATATCTGATGTGCTGGAAAAAAAGATATCTTCCACTTCCGAGTCAAGATAGCAAATATGAAACGTATCCGGTTGTTCAAAATATACAAACTCGGGAATTGGGATTGCCCTGTCGCGAAGCCACTCACTATTCAGCGTGTCATATTTATATGTTGTTATAAATGTATCCTTAACTCCAGTCAACATTTTTTCGATTTCAAAAATGCTTGAGCGATATTCCCAGGTCTCATGTATCTTCCAGCGATAATAGCCAACAAATTCATCATTTTCATAGACGTCAACATTACACCTCATACCATCTTCATTCCTGTTAAAAACCTCTGAATAGTTGTTTTCCGGAAAAAAATACAAACTGTCAATCGGCGGACTCGCATAAATCTCTTCAAAACCTGATTCATACACCTGGTCGTCCGGGGTTTCGATGGTCAGCTTAAATCTTGCTCCTGTGGACAAATATGCGTCATCAATTTCCGCATAGTATTTTCCCGGAGTTTCTTCTTCAAAACGGAAAACATTGTTTCTGTCATCAGTGACAGAAATCTTGCATGCTTCGACCGGGTTGAATTGGGGATTTTGCACAGAGGTTGACC
>CAZOXI010000630.1:0-2777 GCA_964583445.1 uncultured Bacteroidaceae bacterium
GACCCTGGATAACCTGTAGATTTCCTTCTCCATATTTCCCAATTTTAATAGGTTTTCCTTCTACACCGGATCCTTTCGGACTTAAAGTTCCAATCCATTTTTCTCCTGACTTAAGTAATACCTGGTCGCCGGGATACAGCGCAGTATTATTTATCTTGTTCAAACTTTTCCAGGCATTCCCTGCAGACAAACCAGCGTTATTGTCATCGCCTCCTGTGGCATCCAGATAATAAGTATTTTCAGCGTAACTTGCTGTGGTTAAGGACTTTTCCGGACTCCATGCCGACTCCTGACCGGAACCATAAGATTGAATCCGGTATGTATATTGCGTTTCGGCAGACAGTGATTTGTCTGTATACTCAGATACCGATGCTGATACTTCAGCCAGTGGTTCGAAAACTCCGCTTTCGGTTTTCCGTTCTATTTTTATCCCTGTTATCGCGCAACAGGAAACCGGATCCCAGGTTAATAAGTTTTTAGTGGAAGAGATATTTGAAACATTCAACTGCTGAGGCACTGCAACATCGCAATCACACACAGCTTCCTCTACTATCAATTCAGGATGTTGATCAGGCGCTTCTTTAGTCAGATATTTGGAGTGCTTATTGCTCTTTTGTGCATCGGCTATGATCAGACTTAATATTTTATCTCCCTCTTTTTCATGGAATATATAATCGGGAATATCTATCTCAATATAAGCGTCTACAACCGCATCTGTGATTGTGAAAGACGTGATCTCCTCGCCAATTGAAGGTGCATTGTTCCAGGTGACAGATTCTTCCGTCCAGCTGTCACTTGTTTCATACAAGGTGATCGTGTGATCACCGGCAGAATATGTGCAGTAAAGCCGGATTCTCCCATTAATTACAGATGTTCCCGGTGACAGGGGCGAAAGGTCAAATTGATAAAGCATTTGCCGCTCATAATCTAAATTTGAAGGGTGCCCCTTTAAATAAAGTTCATCAACGGTACCATAATTATCATCTGCATAACTCCCGCCCCGGATATATGTGTCCATTGAGACATTTATTATTTGTTCCTGCGAAAAGGCATAAGCAGAGGATAAAATCAAAGTAACCGTGATCAGTAGCTTCAGTTTTTTCATTGTGCAGGTTGTTATGTCTGTTTCAGTTTACTCGATTAGGTACAGATCTATTGATTATTCGTACCGGCATATACACCGATATTTGTTGATTCACTGTTTAATTCATTGCCCCAAAAGTCTTTTCCCCCGTTATTACCGATGGTTACTCCTGCATTGATACAGGGGGAGTTGCTTTTTAACCGGTATCCGGCTAATCTTTCCGGATCTTTCATGTCGATATCTGTTCCTCCTTTCCCGGGATCAACAAGCAATGGATCTGAAGTGATTGCATTGGTGCCCTTCGGGGAAACATTATAGAAGAGATTGTGCTCGAAAAGGCATGAATTTTCAGGTTCGAAACCCCATTCAGCTTCATCTTCAAAATAAAAAATATTGTTCCTGAATGTTGTTTCTATGGGATGTCTCACCTTTCCTCCCTCGACAAAAATTGTATTCCCTTTTCCTTTTCCGAAATAATGGACATTGTTATATACTTTAACATCTTTCAGCCCGAATTCTGTTGGAAATCCATATAAATAGCTCCCTAATAATTCATTCTGACTGATATTGTAACGTATAGTAATGTCAGAATTTTTTCCCCTGCGCATAATGCCGCAAAACCAGTTGTTATCATGGCTGTAATTGTACTGAATAATTGTCCCGGTTGATTTATAATCAGCATCAAATCCGCCGCGTTCATTTTCATTTTCAGGACCAATGTTTCCGTATGCTTCATTATACTGGACGATACAATTGATTGTGTTGAAATTAACGATGCTGTGCCCTGTGTCAAAACGACTGCTGCCTGAGGCCACATTGTATTCGATCAAAGGATCAATCGCGTTCCTTAATATGATACTATTTCGACCGGTTCGATCAATGAAGTTTCCACGGATAATGAAATTTGTCCAGGGGTAATATTTTTCAGTATCGATATTTCTCCAGCTTGATTGATTCCCAATCCCGACACCTCCAACGTCTTTTATGACATTGTCTTCAATCAGCACCTGGTTAAATTTTGTTTTGATGCTGTCTCCGATCACATGTAAATGGATTCCACCCTTCCATTTTCCGCCGACATGGCCATTCACATCGTGCACGAAACAATTTTTTATGGTGATGTTATTTATTATTCCGGCATCTTCAGCCACTATGTATATTCCTTTCAGTTTCCCCTGGTCATCAGTGGTCCCGTTAGTATTGGTTATTTCCAGGTTATTGATTTCCCATTGCTGACCGTTATACAGGTAAATGGGAGATTCAACTTCTCCAAGACCATTAACAACTGCCTTGTTATCTGTCCATTCTTCAAATACCTCCTTGCTTTCGATATCGTAGGCAGACACCATATTAGGAAGATCATCTGTGCCGTTTCCCTTGAGCACAAACTGCCCTTTGAATTCCACTCCACCGGCGAACAGGATTTTTGTTCCTTCCGGGAATTTGGTCCCTGAGTGATGATCAAAATCATCTTGATCACTAATGTAAATCACGTTTTTATAGTCGCCATTCCCTGGTGTACAGGCTGTTATAACTACAGCTATGGCCAGGATCCACAAGGTTTTTTTGAAAAGCTTTATCATAGGTTTCATTTTTTCCGTAATTAATCAATACCAATCCCGGATCTTTAAGAATGGTCTTTTTTGATTCTTTTCCCATTTCGGCCAGAATCCCTCATTCTCAGTAGCTGTCC
>CAZOXI010000631.1:0-2775 GCA_964583445.1 uncultured Bacteroidaceae bacterium
CAGTTTATCGCCGAATTGTTTTTCTTCAGCCACCAGCATATCGCAGGTAGATGTGCCCATAACCTTGCTGAGATAATACGGCTTGATCTGACCTCCCACTGCTCCCATATGTGCATCAAAGGAACCTACCCCTATTGCCACATTTTCAGACAGCCCAAGTTTTTCGGCCCACTCCCTGCACAGATTACCCGCTTTTTCTTCACTGGTGTAGGTCTTCACATACAGCCGGTCCCGTAATCCTTCCAGTAGCGGATCAAGCCTGACAAGAAAATCTTCTGAAGGAAGCCCTCCAAAGTCTTCATGCCACATTGCCTTATGTCCTGCAGCACACCTGCTTCTCTTCAGTTGAAGCGGATCCGTATCTCCTGTCAGCACAGCGGGTATCCAGTCACAGTGCTCGACCCAGGAGTGGGCTGCATCCCTAATTGATGGATCATTTCTCAGCACATGCAGTATCTTGGCCCAAAACCACTCTGAAGAATAGATGCCTCCTTCGTACTTTGTATAATCTTCTCCTCCCCAGCTTCTCGCCAATTCATTAATCTCCCCTGCTTCTTCCAGTGCAGTATGATCCTTCCACAGCACAAACATTGCGTTTGGATTCTCAGAAAAATCCGGGTGCAATGAAAGAGGCATCCCGCTCTTGTCAACAGCTACCGGTGTGGAGCCTGTTGTATCCACGGAGATTGCCACAATATTTTCCTTTACATCTGCATGCACTTCTGCCAGCGCTCCTTTGATGGATTGTTCAAGTCCATCCAGGTAATCCTGCGGGTGCTGCCTGAACTGATTTTGGGATGGGTCACAATATTTTCCTTTTTTCCAGTTCGGATAAGCAAACACTGAAGATGAAATCTCTTCGCCTGTATTTGCATTGACAAGCAGTGCACGAACCGAATCGGTCCCGTAATCTACTCCTATCGTATATTTTTCCATCTTTTGATCGTGGCATTAAAATATGAATATCTGAATTCGACTAAATGCATCATAGAGATTGGTCCCTATTCAATAACCCATGCAAGGTTAAAAGAATAAATGATATTTCCATCAGTCAGGTGTATCATTCCATCCGGAGTCTGGGTGGCGATCATATAGCCTCCCTCCAGTCCCTTGTTCCTGGTAATGAGATCGTCCCGTTGCCAGGGTGCCGAATGCAATACCATGGTCTCATCACCTTCCAGGTCACTGACCACCCGGCGATGCCCGGTTTCCCAGGTAAGGCCTTCGTCAAATGATACTGCAACAAACAGTCCCTCGATAGCTTCAATATTCCCCTCACCGTTGCGGGCAAGAAACTCCCCGTCGCCAAATCCCGTGAACAGGATCGGGGCCACACCAGGATATTCTTCCACTTCCGGTGAATATCGTAACCTGATCAGGGAAAATCGTTTTCCACTGCTGATTCCCGGAAAGACAGATGCTGAGCGCTCCCAGGTATGCCCGCCGTCATAGGAGATACTCTGCGGGGCTTTCCCGTCGAAATGCAATCCCTTGTCCCTGGCAATGGCTAGGAGCTCCGGACTGTCATCCCCGTTCCTGTCGGCAATTTCGATCACAGCAGCGTGCAGACCAGCGATTCGTTGTTCATCAGGCGTATTGGATGAATGCCCCCGGCGGGTCCAGGTTGCACCACCATCGGCACTTACCACCAGGCTTCCTGTATTGAATATGGAATCCCCATCGTCATCCGTCACAAACACCAGTTCCCCCGCGGAAGTCTGGAACATGTTTCCCTGCATGGAAGCACCGTCATTCAGCGCATGATCCAGTTCAAGGACCATTTCCACCGGTGACCAGGTAGCCCCGTTATCGGTACTGGTCCTGTATCCCAATGCCAGTTTGTCCCACCTGCCGGCCACACCGATGCTGGCCATCTGGTGCAGGGTAAATTCAGTGTCTGTGCCATCGGAGAACCGCAATGCATTGTTCAGGAGATTGGAGCTGTGCATATTGCGGTCTGCCGCCTTGAGAAATTCTGCGGATTCGGTCCAACGAATGGATCCGTCCGCCTGGCGCACACCCCGGGATGCCAGCAGTGTCAGTTCAGGACCAATCTCACTCTCCCCGGAGAACCAGGAGACCAGCAGGTCGCCGTTCTCACTCCAGGTGATGGTCGGTGAGTGGTTATGGGTATACAGCGGACCGGTAAGCAGCGGCTTTTTTTCATCCGGATCAAACCCGAATTGCCGCATTTGGGTATCCGATCCATAATGCGAACCATCTTCTTCCTGGGGCACCAGTTCGTAGAGTGTATGGAACGAAAATTCGGGTTCACCGGAAGGCGTTTCCCATGCATAGGTCTGTTCGGCAACATCCGCAGCCCATGGCATTTTCGGAGCCGCTGCGGATGGCGTATTCAGTTCATCCTTTTCATTAGTTCTTACGACGCGAAAGCCCAGGAGGTAATGCCTGTCGTTCACTGCGGAACTCATGCGGTTGGCAGACCGCAGGTGCTGGATATGGTTGTTATGACTTCCGCCACGGGCCACCTTGAAATCACCCTTAGCAGGACCAACAGGATCGATGGTCTCCTCCTGGTTATAGTGGCCATACCAGTCAAGTACCCACTCCTCCACATTTCCCATCATATCATGCACTCCAAACGCATTGGGCTCATTCTGTCCGACAGTGAGGTCCGCATCTTCAATATTGAATTTATTCGGGTAAACATCCTCCACCCCAACACAATTGTCGGGTTTCCATGTAACCCACCCACGACAGCCATTTGACCAGGTAAAGGGATAGGGCCACTGGTAATTGTATTTTTCCATCTGC
>CAZOXI010000632.1:0-2771 GCA_964583445.1 uncultured Bacteroidaceae bacterium
GATAATGTGGATGGAGTGGAGTACCTGTATTATGAGAAGGACGGCATAGAAACCTTTATTTACCGGCTTGAAGAGGTAACCCGCATCGGGGGAGAAGAGCTCCGGCTCATTGCGTTGGTAGATGTTTCATCCATAGAGCGGTCCAGGAAACAGGAAGTGGCAGCCAACCGGGCAAAATCAGATTTTCTTGCATCAATGAGCCACGAGATCAGGACCCCAATGAATGGGATTCTCGGAATGGTGGAACAATTGATGAAAACAAAAATGCCAGCCGCTGTCGATGAAAAGGTGCAGGTTATAAAAAAATCCTCAGACCTGTTGATGACCATCCTGAACGATATCCTGGATTTTTCAAAGATCGAGGCAGGGAAAATGATCCTTGAAGAGATCCCCTTCCGCCTGAGAGAGGAGATAGCACATGCCGTAGAACTATTCAAACCGCTTGCCGGGGAAAAGGGTTTGAAGCTCGAACAGGAAATTAGTTTGGCTGTGCCGGAAAAGTTGATCGGGGATCCTTTCCGACTCAGACAGGTGGTATCGAACCTGTTAAGTAATGCAGTGAAATTCACAGATAGGGGAAGTGTGAAGTTGGGAGTGGACCTCCTTGAAAATGTAAAGGGACGGCTTCAGTTGCTGTTCAGAGTAGAGGACACCGGTATAGGCATCCCCGAAGACAGGCTCGGCACCATCTTCGACAATTATGCACAATCAGGAGGTTCTGTTACACGGCTGTATGGTGGGACAGGCCTGGGAATAGCTATTTCAAAAGAGCTTGTTGAACTAATGAATGGTGAGCTTTGGGTGGAAAGCCCTGCAAGACCCGAAGCACCGGAAAATGCACCGGGATCCAGGTTTAGTTTTACCATTGAGGCATATTCAAATGAAAAACTGCCAAAGCAGTATGCATTTGACTATATTCACCAGCTGAACCAGATCACGGCCCTATATATTACCAAGGAACCTGTTCCTGAGAAAAACAGTATCAGTAAGCTGTTCAACCAGTTTGGGATCAACATTGTTACAAAGATTTTCCAGGACAGTAACATGGAATCTGTATTGCACCACCTCAATGTAAAGAAGGACCTTTACCAGATCCTGGTCATTTCGGATAAGGTAAGAATGGAAGGATTTGGCATGGCATCCATGCTGAAAGAGGAAGGATTGATGGACCTTTTCCCTTCTATTATGGTATGCAACAATGACAAACCCGGCAATTACAGGATGACCAGGAAACTGGGTATCGACTATTATCTCATTGAACCGTTCGAAAGCAAAGAGGTGTATGACATCATCAGGGAGATCTTTCCAAACCTGGAGGATCATAAGAGCATTTTACCCATATTGCACACCTTACCGGCCGACCTGTCTATTTTATTGGTTGAGGACAACCTGATCAATCAAAAAGTAGCCCAATCTGTTTTCAAAAATATCGGTTTTGAAATTGATCTTGCGTCCGACGGAGCAGAAGCTGTCGATAAATCATTGGCACACAAATACGATATCATTTTTATGGACCTTTATTTACCCAAATTGGATGGATATGAGGCGACAGAACAGATTCGTAAGAATGGTTGCACCGCCCCTGTTGTGGCCATGTCAGCCACAGGTGATGACCATCAGAAGGCCCGTACTGTGCAATCCGGAATGGACGATTTTCTCACTAAACCGGCACGTGTCGAACATGTGAAACAGGTGCTTATTCAATTCTTTTCTACAACCATTAAATTACAGAGCCGATGAATGCGCATTAAATAGATTAAAGTAATGCGGAGACAACAATTCGGTCGTTAGCGTTATCTTTGCAACATGCTTCAAAGAAAGAATATTGAACTGATGGCTCCTGCAGGTTCCTATGAATCCCTGATGGCAGCGATCCAGGGAGGTGCTGATGCTGTATATTTTGGGATCGAACAGTTGAATATGCGCTCCAGGTCATCGGCCAATTTTACTGCCGAAGATCTTCCGCGGATCGTTGAAATTGCCAATGCACACAAGCTGCGGACCTATCTTACCATCAATACGATCATATACAACCACGAGCTGTTGCAGATGAGAAAGATCGTTGACCTGGCAAAAGAACATGGGGTCACTGCTGTGATCGTTTCAGACCAGTCGGTACTGGATTATGCACTTAAATCAGGAGTGGAGGTGCATCTCTCAACCCAGCTCAATATTAGCAATATAGAATCCCTGAAATTTTATTCCAACTACGCAGATGTGGTGGTGCTGGCAAGAGAGCTGAACCTGGACCAGGTTGCCGAGATCCACAAAGCCATTGAATTGGAGGATGTTCGTGGTCCTTCCGGTGAGCTCATGAAAATTGAGATGTTCGTGCACGGCGCCCTGTGCATGGCAGTCAGCGGTAAATGCTACCTGAGCCTGCATGCGCACAATCATTCTGCCAACCGGGGTGATTGTTTCCAGGTATGCCGGAGCTCCTATATTGTTACAGATAAAGAACGGGATATAGAATTGGAGGTAGAGAACCAGAACATCATGTCGCCCAAAGACCTTTCCACTATTCATTTTCTCAATAAAGTGCTTGATGCCGGTGTGCGCGTGCTCAAGATCGAAGGCCGGGCACGTTCCCCCGAATATGTCAGGACCGTAACCTCTTGTTACAGCGAAGCAATTGATGCATACCTTTCGGGAAGCTTTACAAGGGAGAAGATCGACGCATGGACCAGGCGACTCAGCAAGGTTTTCAACCGCGGATTCTGGGACGGGTATTACCTGGGACAACGGCTGGGGGAATGGAGCGAAGTATATGG
>CAZOXI010000633.1:0-2771 GCA_964583445.1 uncultured Bacteroidaceae bacterium
GGACTGGGATGCTTATAAAGAGAAATATGGAGATATTCACCGACTGGACAGGATCCTCAAGGCCGAAGGGAAATCGCCTGATGCCTATAAATTATCGAAGCAGGCAGATCTGCTGATGGCCTTCTATAATCTTGGCAATGCAGAGGTAACCTCCATCATTGAGAAGATGGGGTACCAGGTGCCAGAAGATTATGTACAAAAGAATTTTGATTACTACATCCATCGTACCTCGCACGGATCTACGCTCAGCAGACTGGTACATGCCGGTCTCGCCTTCAAGGCCGGGCTGAATGAGAAAGGTTGGGAATTGTACATGGAATCACTTGAAAGCGATCTGAATGATATCCAGGGAGGAACCACAGGTGAAGGTATCCACTGTGGTGTGATGGCCGGAACGGTGTATGACAGCCTGGTCTCATTTGCCGGTCTTGATCTGTCAGGCGATGTACCCTTGCTAAATCCTGAGTTGCCGGGTCACTGGAAGGAGATGGATTTCTGTTTTGACTTCCGTGGCACCAGATTTGCGGTAACAATTTCAGGCTCTGATTGTAAAATTACAGTTAAAGAATCTGCAAAAGACAAAATAAAAATACATCTTTGTGGCCAGGAAAAGGAGTTGAAGTCGGGAGAAACCGTGGAGGTGACCCTGGAATAAGAAAATGAACAGTACAGTATGCTTGGAGATATTTTATTGATCAATGATATGCACAAAGAGGCTGCTGAGGCCATCTGCAAGCATGTGTTGGAAGATCTTGAAACCAGGGAAGAAAGATACAGGTATATCGTTGGAATCTCAGGCGAAAGCGGGTCAGGCAAATCTGAATTGTCGCATGCCCTGGGGAAAGCATTGAAGGCACACAATATTCGTGTAAAGGTCCTGCATACCGATAATTATTATAAGATCCAGCCCCTGCTCAGGGAGGAGTGGAGAAGAAACAAAGGGTTTGATATGATCGGGCAGGATGAATATGATTGGGTGAAGATCCAGAAAACCATCCGAGACTACAAGGAGGAGCAGGAGAGTATGATGCCCTGCGTGGATCTGATCCCCGAACAGGTGGACAAGTTGCTGGTTGACTTTGAGAAGATCGACCTGTTGATCGTGGATGGGTTGTATGCCATCAGGGCACCGGGCATTGACCTGCGCATCTTCATTGACCTGACTTATCATGAGACCAAAATCAACCAGATCATCAGGATGAAAGAGGCGATCACCGATTTCAGGCTTAATATTCTTGAACGTGAGCACCAGGCGGTGCGGGATCTCAGACCCATGGCCGATATGATCATCAACAAGGCCTACCAGTATAAGCGTCCCGAAGAGGTAGAGGACGAAGAATAGAGATTGTCCCGATTCTATTAGACTACATGTAATTATTTCTTTCAGGAATGATGAGAATACACTGATCTTTCACAGCCAGGCAGTTGCGAATGCTTATTACCAGGAATTTGTACAGCGGTTCTCTTTTGGCCAGCTGGTGGTTCCGAAACCTGAATTAAAAAATGATTTTGTCACCATGTCAGGAGGATCCAATTTCCGGTATGATGTATTGTACAACGATGAACTGCCGGGCGCAGTGAATGTATCCATCAGCACCCCACCTGCTCATGGAACGGCGAAAGTAGAAACGGATAATACCATTACCTATACACCTGACCCGGGATTCAACCAGGCGATCGATACAGTTGTATATAAAGTGTGCTTGAGCAACAGTACAGCTATTTGTGACAGTGCATTGTTTGTGATCTATGTGAACAAACCCGCGAGTGTGAATGAAATGAGCCTGGACAGGTATATATCTGTGTATCCTGTACCTGCTGCTGACATGATCCATGTTACTGCAGAAGGCGGTCGTACGTTCAGAAGCATCCGCTTGTATGACCAGGCCGGCAGAGAGACGCTGAGCAGCGGGAAAGAGCCTGGAGCTGAGTATGCGTTTTCTGTTCAGGATATTGAGCCCGGATTATATTACCTGAGAATGGAATTGGATGAAGGAGTGGTTAGCAGGAAGGTTATTGTCCAATAGGAGGAGAATCCCAGAAGAAGGAGGGTCTGCAGTTGAAAGGGGATCCGGAATTGGAGGGAGATCCGCTGCACGAAGGAGATTCGCCGTTGGAGACAGAACGGCCATGCAATGCAGATCTGTAGTTGAAGACAGATCCCTGGTACAAATAAGCCGTGCATTAGGAGGCAGATCTTCAGCAGTAGCGCAATGCCTTAGGCTATTCCTTGTGCTGTGGATGATTGCCGGTTCAGGTACTTTGCTTGTTGCCCAGCCTGCAGGTTATTACGCCGCGGCGGAGGGAAAGGCAGGGGAGAAGCTGCAGGAGGCCCTCCACGAGATCATCGACAATCATACGGTTCTGAGTTATTCCCAGTTGTGGACTGCTTTTCGCAGTACCGATAAGCGGGCTGACGGGACCGTGTGGGATATGTATTCCGATATCCCGGGAGATGATCCGGAGTATGTGTATACATTTGGTACAGACCAGTGTGGCAATTATAGCGGCGAAGGAAGCTGCTACAACCGGGAGCATTCCTTCCCGAAGAGCTGGTTCAATGATGCTTCTCCTATGTACACCGACCTGTTCCACCTCTATCCCACCGATGGTTATGTGAACGGAAAGCGCAGTAATTTCCCTTTCGGAGAAACTGATAACGCCACCTGGACCTCCCTGAATGGATGCGAGGTGGGTCCGTCTTCGGTAAGCGGGTATACAGGGACCGTTTTTGAACCGATAGATGCCTACAAGGGTGATTTTGCACGGAC
>CAZOXI010000634.1:0-2770 GCA_964583445.1 uncultured Bacteroidaceae bacterium
GCTCTTCCGATCTCATCGGTGGTGCCTGTCTCGATCAACCTGGCCGTTGAATATATGCTGTCCAGTTGGGCATACATCGCAATGACCTCATGCCATTCCGGTGACCGGTTATTCATGTAATCGAGTTGGATCTGCCCGGAAACTGCAAATGGAAATATAAGTGTCAGCAGTACATAGGTGTTGGCACGTAAGAAGTTCATATTGTTGTTGTTTTGTTCACCAGCCCCCTCAGGTAACCCTGCTTAATTTGATCATGTTGGTTTTGCCCTTTTCGAACACGGGAATGCTTCCCACGTGTACCACCAGGTCATTTTTCTTGATCAGGTTCTGGCTGAGCAGGAAATCGAGTGTGTAGTCAATATATTCATTGATGTTGCTGCAATCAGCAAAATAATAAGCCCTTACGCCCCAGACCAGCGACATCTTCCTCAGGAGTTCATGGTTCATCGTAAAGGTGAAGATGTTGGCTCGCGGACGGTGCGAGCTGATCCGGTATGCTGTATAGCCGGAGTTGGTGAGGCAGATGATCGCAGCAGCTTCTGATTGTTCGGCCATGACAACCGCATTGTAGCATACAGAATCCTGCAGGAAGGTTTCATTGTGGATCTTGGGCGGATGTTTCCTGAAGAAGTGGAATCCCTTGGACTCCGTGGAATCGATGACCAGTTGCATGTTTTTGATCGTCTCAACAGGGTATTTTCCCACGGAGGTTTCGCCACTCAGCATCACTGTATCGGCACCATCCAGCACGGCGTTGGCCACATCGTTGGCCTCGGCCCTGGTGGGGGTGGCATTGGTGATCATGCTTTCCATCATCTGGGTGGCGATGATCACCGGTTTGGACATGGAGATGCATTTGTTGACAATGCTTTTCTGGATCAGCGGCACTTTGTGGAAATCCACCTCTACGCCCAGGTCACCCCGTGCCACCATGATCGCATCGGATGCTTCAATGATCTCGTCAAGTTCTTCAAGTGCTTCCGGCTTCTCTATTTTGGCGATCACGCTGGTATTTTTACCCGATTCGGCGATGATCTCTTTCAGATCGTAAATGTCCTTTGCCTTCCGTACGAAGGAGAGCGCGATCCAGTCCACATTGTGCTCCAGTGCAAAATGTGCATCTTCAATATCTTTTTCAGTCAGGCTGGGTTTGGAGATCTTTGTGCTGGGCAGGTTCACTCCTTTTTTTGAAGACAGAGGTCCTCCAACGATGACTTTGGTGCGTACTGAGTTCTTCCCATTTGTGCCGGTGACTTTCAGTTCCAGTTTGCCGTCATCGATCAAAATGGTATCCCCTTTCTTTACATCCTGCGGCAGTCTATCGTAGCTGATATACGCCCTTCGGTCCGTTCCGGTACATTCTTCGGTGGTGAGCTCAAACTCCCGGCCCTCTTCGAGCAGAACGATATCGTTTTCCATGATGCCCACCCGAAGCTTCGGTCCTTGCAGGTCGGCCAGCAATGCTACATTTGAGTTGAGTTCTTCATTCAGTTCCAGCAGTGTTTTGATCCGTGCCAGGTGCTCATCGTGATCACCATGGGAGAAATTCAGTCGCACCACATCGATCCCTTCGTGGAACATTTTCTCAAGGATTGCTTTGTCTTCTGTGGCGGGGCCAATGGTTGCAATGATCTTGGCATGTGAACGTTCGTGTCTCATCTTTGTTGGTTTATGGGGTAAAAGGTACAACAGATCTGCTTAACTTCCACAGCATGGTGACCTTTTAGGGTTATCATTTAGTTCAGGGTTACCGTTAATTCAGAGTTATAATTATTTCAGATTGCATCATTTTGAGATTGCATTTTTTTCAGGACTGCGATCTCCTCTTTCCACTTTTCCCTGTCGGGTGTTTCAAGGATCAGGGGTATATTCTCAAAACGGGAATCGCTCATGATGAACCGGAATGGATCGAGCCCCAGCGTCCCTTCCCCCAGGCTGTCGTGCCTGTCCACGCGGCTGCCGAGTACTTTTTTTGAATCATTCAGATGCATCCCCTTGAGGTATTCCATACCCACGATCTGGTCGAATGCTTCGAAAACTTTTTCGAATCCTTCCCTGCTTTTCAGGTCATATCCTGCCGAGTATGCGTGGGCTGTGTCAATGCATACTCCCACCCGGTTTTTATCCCCGACCAGGTTAATGATATATTTGATCTGCTCAAACCTGTGGCCCAGGTTGCTTCCCTGTCCCGCCGTATTTTCAATTACCGCGGTTACGCCCCTGGTTGCATCCAGCGCGATATTGATGCTTTCGGCAATGACCTGCATGCATACCTCTTCCGTGGTTTTATTGAGGTGGCTGCCGGGATGAAAATTTAACCTGTCGATTCCCAGCTGTTCGCATCGTTGCATCTCGTCAATAAAGGCGGAACGGGACTTTTCCAGGCCCACTTTCTCCGGGTGTCCCAGGTTAATCAGGTAGCTGTCGTGCGGCAGGATCTGCCCGGGGCCATAGCCATTCTTCCGGCAGTTCTCACGAAATGCGCTGATGTTTTTTTCCTCCAGTGGTTTGGGCGTCCATTGCCGTTGGTTCCTGGTGAACAGTCCGAAGGCGGTTGCGCCGATTGAGGCTGCGTTGAGGGGTGCATTTTCCACACCGCCTGCTGCGCTTACGTGTGCGCCGATATATCTCATAAATGAATCGCTGCTGTTTCGGCACAAAGATACGCAGTTCCGCGGGAAATGAAACAAAAAATGGATGGTCTGTAGATCTTGCGCGTGCTGTCGGGAACTTCTTATAAAAAAAAAGCCGCCCGAATGCTTTCGGACAG
>CAZOXI010000635.1:0-2767 GCA_964583445.1 uncultured Bacteroidaceae bacterium
GTTCAGACGTGTGCTCTTCCGATCTAAACGACGGCACGTATGATTTTATCGAAGTTGTGCGGGAATATGGTGAAAAGGCGAAGATCATGAAAAGCCTTTTTTTGAAATACGGGTTCAGAATCGTCTATGAAAAAGATATTGATGAACCGATTGCGGATGGATTTTATTTTACCATTGCATACCCGGGTTTTGATGGAACGGAGCTCGTGGAGGAACTGCTCTATTATGGTATCAGTGCCATTGCATTGAATATTACCGGTAGTGCTTACCCGGAAGGATTACGTGCCTGTGTTTCGCAGGTCAGAAGGGATCAGTTTGGCGACCTGGAAGAGCGGCTCCGTCGTTTTGCTGAACATCATCCCGTCGCATAATGTATATTGCTTCTAAATAGAAGCGATTTGGGATAAATCATTTTATACGGGGATAACTTTTTTTTAATATCGACAGGTTATCCATACTTTTCCGGGGCCTTTTCGTCCTGGAAATAATTCCCGGATCTTCCGGGATCAGAATACAGATGAGGACAGGTATCTCATCAAGGTAAATTGAGAATACGTAAATTAAAACCTGAATTATGGGAAAAATGAGAGGAGCCATCGTGGTAGACACTGAGCGGTGTAAAGGATGCGAGGTATGCGTGGTTAATTGTCCGACAGATGTAATCGGCATGGCAGAAGAAGTGAATGGGAAAGGATATCACTATGCATATATGGCAGCACCAGAGGCATGTACGGGTTGTGCGAACTGCTCGATTGTCTGTCCGGATGGAGTAATTACAGTATACAGGGTAAAAACTGAAAAATAAGAGATACAGCTATGGGTGAACTTCGATTAATGAAAGGAAACGAGGCCGTTGCGGAGGCGGCGATCCGGGCTGGACTGGACGCTTATTTCGGCTATCCGATCACACCGCAGTCTGAGGTGCTTGAATACCTGACCCTCCAGAAGCCGGAGGAACGGACAGGAATGGTGGTGCTGCAGGCAGAAAGTGAGATTGCCGCGATCAATATGGTGTATGGTGCAGCAGGTACCGGGAAAAAAGTCATGACTTCCTCTTCCAGTCCGGGCATCAGTCTGAAGATGGAAGGGATCAGCTATATCGCCGGCGCTGAATTGCCCTGCCTGATCCTCAACGTGGTACGTGGCGGTCCGGGACTTGGTACCATCCAGCCTTCGCAGGCAGATTACTTCCAGGCCACAAAGGGAGGTGGTCATGGCGATTACAGGCTGTTGGTACTTGCTCCTTCATCGGTACAGGAGATGGCAGATTTTGTTGACAAAGGGATGGAGCTGGCCTTCAAGTACAGGAATCCTGTGATGATCCTTTCCGATGGCCTGATTGGGCAGATGATGGAAAAAGTGGAACTGCCTGCACAGAAAGAACGGGTGACTGAATTTGATCCCAGTTGGACCATTACTGGAAAATCGCCCGATCGCGAGCGAAACATCATTACATCACTCAACCTGGATCCTGATAAGCAATACCAGCATAATATGAAGCTGCAGGAGAAGTATAAAAATATGAAGGAAGATGTGATGTATGAAACATTCGATTGCGATGATGCAGAGTTTTTGCTTGTGGCTTATGGCTCCAGTGCCCGGATCTGCCAGAAAGCAGTGGATGTTGCCCGCAGCCGGGGGAAAAAACTGGGTTTGTTGCGACCGATTACCTTGTTTCCATTCCCCACGGAGGTTATTGCGAAATTGTCCCGACAGGTCAAAGGTATCCTGTCTGTTGAACTAAATGCCGGCCAGATGATAGAGGATGTCAGACTGGCGGTGAACGGACGCATACCTGTGTATCACTATGGCACACCAGGGGGGAAGATTTATTCCCCGGATGATGTATTAAAAGCAATTGATGAAAAATTAATGGGAGGATACTAATGGAAATCAAAGATATTATACAACCGGAAAACCTTGTTCACAAGCGCACGCCTTTGATGACAGATGCTACGCTGTCATACTGTCCTGGCTGTGGTCATGGAACTGTACACCATTTAATTATGGAGGTCGTTGAGGAGATGGAAATACAACAGGATACTATCGGGATTGCCCCTGTAGGATGTTCTGTACTGGCGTATGATTTTATGGATATTGACATGTCACAGGCGGCACATGGACGTGCCCCGGCAGTAGCTACCGGTATCAAGAGGCTGTGGCCGGAAAAGTACGTGTTCACATACCAGGGCGACGGCGACCTGGCAGCCATTGGTACGGCAGAAACGATCCATGCATGTAACAGGGGAGAAAATATCGTAATTATATTTATTAATAATGGAATCTATGGGATGACCGGTGGTCAGATGGCACCTACAACGCTGGAAGGGATGAAATCATCCACCACCCCCTATGGTCGTGATGCCAGGGCAATGGGGCATCCATTAAAGATCACTGAACTGGTGGCCCAGCTGCCCGGAACTAGCTTTGTGACCAGGCAGGCAGTGCACAAGCCGGGTAATGTGAGGAAAACTAAAAAAGCAATCAGGAGAGCCTTCGAGGTACAACGCGATAAGAAAGGCATGGCTTTCGTGGAGATCGTCTCCAACTGTAACTCAGGATGGAAAATGACCCCCAACGACTCCAATGTATGGATGGAAGAGCATATGTTCCCTTTCTTTCCGCTGGGAGACATGAAGGTGGAAGGAAAGATCGTTAAAGACCTGATGAAAGAGCTGATGTAATTTGAATAAAAGACAAAATTTTCAATTATGACTGAAGAGATAATCATAGCCGGTTTTGGAGGACAGGGCGTACTTTCGATGGG
>CAZOXI010000636.1:0-2766 GCA_964583445.1 uncultured Bacteroidaceae bacterium
TATCTGTCTTCAAATTATGCACTGCCTGTATCATCTGACTATTTCTCCTTTGATCCTGATCATTCCGGGGATGTGGCTGGTATCGGCATGGTAGATGCCACCGATTTTCATGTAGGTGCCCGGTCTGCAGGTGTGCTCACAGTTTATAATGCAGATGACCTTGATCCCGGGGAGTTCCTGTTGTTCGGGCATGATGGTGCTCCTGTTGGCTCCTGGAATACGGAGGAAATTGTGGCGGACAATATGCTACGGATCCAAAGGGAGTGGAGAGCAAATCTGACAGGTATGCCGGGTAACGTCAGCATTTCGGTTGATACAGCACTTTTTGACCCATTACCGGCAGGCTATGTCCAATATATGCTGATGGTGGATGCAGATGGAGATTTCAGTTCGGGAGCACAACTCATACCAATGGAATTGGTCGATGGTGCCTATGCTGCAACCGGCATTGGCCTTTCTGACGGGGATTATATTACAATAGCAGCGGTTCAACCCCAGGTTGATTTTAATCTGTCATCTGCGAATCAATCTGAGGGTGATGCAGATGTTACCCTGCTGCTGGATCTGAATTATCCTTCATCCAGGGAAATCACGCTTGATTACGCTGTCACTGGTGGAACGGCCACAGGCGGAGGTACAGATTATAATCTGGCTGCAGGTACCATACAGGTGGATGCGGGATCTGTAACCGGAGAGATAGCATATACGCTGGTAAATGATTTCATTGTGGAGAGTGACGAGACGATTGTAATTGAATTGTCCAATCCATCATTTGGTTTGCTTGGTGAAGATAGCATACACGTATTCACCATCAACGACAATGATAATCCAAGAACCGTTGAATTTCTACTGGCAACTGATGCAGGAGACGAGAGTACAACTCCAGTCCAGGTTGATGTGGTCCTGAGTGCAGCACACCCATCAAGGGACCTGAAAGTTGCTTACACGGTTACCGGTGGAACAGCCACCGGCTCTGGAGTGGATTATGCCCTGGAGCCTGATACTTTGGTATTCCCGGCAGGTACTGACACAGGTTCAATTTTCCTTGCAATAGAAGAGGATGCCGTGGATGAGTTTGATGAAACTGTGATTATCGAATTGATTGGTACCGGCTCTATCAATCTCAACCTTGGCTCGTCCACTGACTTTACCTATACCATTGAAGATAATGATCTTCCGCCGGAAGTACAATTCCGTGAAGTCAGCGCCAGTGGAGCAGAGAGCTTCCAGACGGTTAATATTTATTTTGAATTGTCGGAAGTTTCAGGGAAAGATGTCAGTTTCGATTATGGAATTTCAGGTGGTACAGCTATTCCCGGAACTGATTTTTCCATTGCACCTTTAAGGATGACCATCCCGGCAGGATCACTTCAGGCGACAGTACAGTTTTCAATTATTGATGATGTCACCGAAGAGGTTTCTGAAACTGTGGAAATCTCCATTTCGGGGATCAGCAATGCTGTTGCGGGCGCTATAAATGTCCATACGTATACAATCCTGGATGACGACGGACTTGGATGGACCGGTCCCGGGGGAGTGGCAAACACATCACAAAACAAGGTTTGGTTAAACTCGGTGTACGCAAATGGTCTGTCTGATGGCGATCCTGTCGACATCTGGACTGATCTGTCAGGGAATGGTAATGACGGAAAGCAAACGGGTGCAGCACGTCCTGTTTTCCTCGATAATGCCGCAGATAACTGGAATGAAAAACCGGTAGTTAGGTTTGATTATGGTTTCTCCCAGTATCTTGGTATTGACAATACAACCGATCTGAATACAGGCGGGCCCTATGACAAGCGAACCATTATTGTATCATTCAGAACCGGAACAGATATTTCAACACGCCAGGTGCTTTATGAAGAAGGAGGAACAGCCAGGGGACTGAATATTTACCTTGATGGTGGGCAGCTTTATGTATCAGGATGGAATGATGTCAACGATGACGGGGGTGCCACCACGCCCTGGTCTTTTACAGCTGTGACAACTCCTGTGACAGCCAATACTCCTTATTTCACTGCATTGCAGTTCAACTTTACGGGTACAGACGGCGATGTCACGGGATGGATCAATGGCGACAGCATTGATGTTCTCCCTGGTGCAGGCCGTTTGTTCAATCACGGGGGTGAGATTGGTGTGGGGGGAATGAACAATGGAAGTGTTTACCATGATGGTCCAGGCGGTGGTTATGACCATTATTATAATGGCAATATTTCCGAGATGATCATCAATAACATTGTCTATAATACAGCACAATCGGTGATTGTAAACAATTACCTTGGGGCCAAATATAATGTTTCCATCACCAATGATTATTACGATCATGATGTGGAATACAGCTGGGATGTTTTTGGTATCGGCCAGGAGGATTTGAATAACACGCACGCCATTGCCCAGGGAAATGGCATGATCAGGATTGACAATCCCTCTAGTTTAGACAATGGCGATTACCTGATTGTGGGTCATGATAATGGCGATATCACCTCGTGGGACAACATAGGTGTTCCGGACAATGATGTGAATTTCAGGAGGATTTCCAGGGTGTGGAGGGCAGATGACAGGACAAATGGCATAGGGACTGTCAGGCTTGCTATTGAAGAGACAGAACTACCGGCCGCGCCATTCGGATTCAATACATATGTCCTGCTGGTAGATGACGATGGCGACTTTACTTCAGGAGCTGAGGTATATGAGTTAAGCTGGAATGGTGCGCTTGGGATGTATACTTCAAATAACATTAACCTGAGCAATGATCGTTATTTCACC
>CAZOXI010000637.1:0-2766 GCA_964583445.1 uncultured Bacteroidaceae bacterium
CCCATATCTTCTTTGGTTCTGCAGGGGCGACACTGCTCATGTTAAGCTCCTGGCGGAGCTGGTGACTCCTGTAATGGTCCAGCTTTTTCTTTCGCCAAACCCCGTATGCGAATGCACCGAGGACAGGAACCGTTGCCATTCCTTTCAGTACTTCCCTGCGATCGATCTTTTTCTTCTTGTGCTGATCCTGTGACTTCTTATCCTTATCCTGCTGATTATTTTCCATAGTCCTTGCTTATGATCTTGCTACATTCTTTCTGAAAATAAACCTGTCGATGCCAATGATATGTCCTGTGGGAAATACCAGCAACACAGCCAGTGTCAACATCTCAATCAAATTTTTATTTACAAACATATAATTGCCTTCCGATGGGATGGCGTAATTGGCATTGATTAATGGGGGATGCGAAAGGTAATACAAGGCAAGCAGGGCGATGCCTCCAATGATGGATACCCTGGTGAACAGACCGAGTATGAGTCCGAGACCAATCAGGATAAGTCCCCACATATTTAAAAAATCAGCTGCCTGGAGGAGTCCCGGATTGCTGGCGATATCCAGGAATATTCCTGCGAACCACCCTTTTGAATCCATCAGGTATCCCACAGATGACCAGTTGGGATTCATTACTTTAACAATGCCTTCGTATAAGAGATGCCATCCGATGGCGACCCTCAATACGACCAATATCCACAATTGCGGATTACTGTATTTATCATTCATACGGGCAATTTTTTTTTGTACACGGACCCTGGAAAATCGAGGCCTAAAGGTAATAAAATAGAATAAAAATATTTATCTCCGTGTATTGATTTTAAATTTTTCTCCCATTGCATCTATTGAAATGCGCTGTTTCCCGGGTAATAGATCAACGGTCTGATGGTCCCATACGAAAACGCCTTTTAGGCCCGGCGGGATGGTAACCGAGCCGCGCACAGAACCACCTTTATCAAATTCCAGGTCTAGTTTGATATCCCCATAATAGTGAGGCATTCCTGCCCTGATCCATTTAAGCGTTCCTGGATGGGGTTCAATAATCACCGATTCAAAACCAGGACCGGCAGGTTTTATTCCGGCTACTGAGGCCAGTAATTCATATAGCGGACTGCTGCTCCAGGCATGACAGTCAGAGCGTGTATGTTGCGTGTCCGGTATTTCTGCGAGCGTTGTCAGTCCCTGTTCAAGCATTTCTTTCCACGGTTTGAGCATCGAGATATATTTATTACCCAGACCTGCATGTATTGCAGCGCGGTTCACGTAGTACCTGAAATACAGTGATGCTTGTACCAATGAAGTGTCCCTGAGTACCAGATTCATAAACAGTGCCTGTTCCGCTTTTGGCACAGCGTTGGTAAGGACCGCAAATGTGTTGGCATGCTGACTGAATTCTTCTTTTGCAGGTGTATCGGCAAAAAGTCCGCGCGACTCGTCCCAGCACTGCGCCCTTGTCGCCTCCACAAGTGCATCCGCTAAACGCGTATAGTCTGCAGCCAGTCCGTCAAGACCGAAGAACCCAAAAATATCCGCAGCCTGGTCAAGTGTCATTGCATATTGCAGTGTGACAATGGCTGATTGTCCTTCCAGTCCGCCTGGCGGCACACCACCCATTTGTGTGCCGGCATTCCATGGCCAGGCTTCGGTCCAGTCGACAAATGGCCACCAGGCCAGTTCTCCCAGCATGCCGGTGGATGTATCGATCCTGTTCTCGAACCATTGCAGCACATGCTGTATGCTGACGAGATACTGCGCAGCAAACAGATAATCGTTACGGTGCCACAGGTAATCATGGATCATCGACACCCAAAAAAGAGAGTAGGTTGGGATCACCTGGCGTGGTTCAGAAGGATACCGGCTCCGGGTCAGTCCTTCCGGAATGATCGAGTGGTAGAAATCATTGATCGCTTTGCGCATGAGCCGGTCATCCCCAGCCACATAAAGCGAGATTAGTGCCTGGATGCGGGCGTCACCTACATATTGCAGCTGTTCATAATACGGACAATCGTAATACAATTCATTGGCACAAAGTCTCGAAGTTCTCCATCCCACTTCCCACAAAGCATCCAGTTCCTGCAGGTCAGATTCGAAATAAGCTTTCTCGCGCAGGGGATAGGCTGTGTATACCGGGTTGAAAGAATGGATGGTCAATGGATCATCCCTGGTTTCTATTTCAAGTTGTACATAGCGAAAAGTTCTGAACCAGAGTGTAGTATATATTCGTCCGGTCATGCCATCACTGATTACCTGATCGGTATTGCCCCGTATGGATAGCCCATGTATTGAATCGCGATGAAGTTTCTTTCCTTCCGGGGTGTACAATGCCTCTGCATAGGTGAGCAATATCTCTGCATCCCTGCCTCCCGAAAGGGTCAGCTCGGGATAGGCTGTTACCAGCTCACCTTGGTCCAGGAGGAGCGTTTGTGTGGAATTCGCTGGAATCGTATAGTCCCTGAAAACCTCTGACCTGGCACCTGCCAGTACCTGGTCATTCTTTTTTCTGATCCGGGGACCTTCCAGCAGGGTCCGCTCCATTGCCGGAATGCTACGCGGCACCAGGGCATGTGTAATATGGGTCCCCACGCCTTTGGGTGTGCCGCTGGGTCCTCCGGCAGGCGCTTGCCACTCCGAATGATTATATTCTTTATATTTCCAACCCCATGGATAATTGTTGCCATCGATGCAGTCACCCGGTCCTGTAATATTGAATGCTTCAATCCCTTCACTTTCCGCTTCATAGGGCGTATGTGCCCGTGACCTGTAACAACGCCAGT
>CAZOXI010000638.1:0-2762 GCA_964583445.1 uncultured Bacteroidaceae bacterium
AGTGCGTTCGGGACTTTCACCCTATAGTTAATGCCCATGCCGGGCGCACAAAAAAAAGATGCGTTTCTCCATGAAACGCATCTTCAAATAGTGTAACCAGTAAAGAGTATTCTTATTCCTCTACCGGATAACCAACCTCGATGGAGTTAGGTTCACCATCAACAGCAAGGTCAAGAACTTGTTGCATGAGATAATTGGCTTCTCCACTGGAGCCCGTTGCTCCAGATACAGCATCAATTTCTTCAAATTCCGGAACGATGGTTGTATTCCTCAATGCAGATTCGATCTGCGGAATAAACACATCAGGAGTTGTTTCTCTTCCTGCGTTGATCATTCTCTGGGCATACGGTTCATCTTCTGATTTAAGAAGATCTACGGTGTCATTCATGTAATCGAATTCAAGAGCAGTAATCTCATCATTAACGAGCGTCACCTCAAGAAATCCAGTGTAAGAATGGCTTGGCTCATTGAACTTTGCTTCATATGTGCCGTCAACATAAGTTTGCTTCTCGCATGCTGTAACAGCAAAAACGACAGCAACTAAAAATAAGAGTGTTTTTTTCATGGTTCTATTAAATTTTTATATGTACATATCTGCAAATATATATGTTTTAGTGTGAATAATAAAACTCTGTTGTTAACAGAATAGCAATTTACAGCGATTTTGGTCTACTTTAGAGTTACTTTAAATAAAAATCCGCGACCTGGCAAGGTTAAAAAAGGTTAACACATGCTGAGTATCTTCTCTTTTTCTATAAATTTCAATGATGAAACCTCTGTTGTCATTCCTGTTATACTGTTTGCTGGGCATTCCGTTATGCTCTGCATATGGACAGGAAAATCAGCAGACCTGGCTCTTCACAGGAACAGTTTATGACGCGCACTTTCGCCCGGTTCCCTATACCAATGTTGTTGCTCACGGAACAAAACAGGGTGATATGACAGACAGTATGGGAATATTCAGCCTCAGGGTGCGTGCTACCGATCGCATCTCCTTTTATAATATATCTTTTCACGATACCACCGTATTTGTTATTGCTTCCCGGTCCGGGATTCATGTTCAAATGAGACGCAGAGTATACGAACTTCCGGGGGCAATGATCTTTGACTGGGGGTCAAGCTACCAGGATTTTATAGCGGAGGTGGAGCGACAGGGAGTACCGGAGGACCTTGGTAATGCATTGGGGCTTCCAAAACAGGATCCGGACCTGGTCCCTTTTGATATGGATGAAAAGAAGCTGAAAAGTACCGGTTTCCTGCTCACATCACCGGTATCATTCTTATACTATAACCTTTCTAAAAGAGAAAAAAGAGCACGCCGGGCATTCCGGCTGAAGCGGGATCAAAAACTGATCGATCGCTATAACCGCGTGCTTGGACCAACCAACCTTGAACGTGTAACGGGACTTAAAGATAAAACATTGGAACAATTCATGATCTATCTGAATCAACAAATGAATTGTGATTACCATTGCTCCGAATTAGAACTCACCCGGGAACTGCTCGATATCTGGGAACGCTATAAAGCGTTGCATAAATGAAACGATTAAATATCTTTAACAAATTAATGACTCAGTTTTAGCACTGGCGAGCCATTAAAATTACGTAATTAAATACGCAATAAATTACGTTATTATATATTTCATAAACAATAAGATATAAATTATATTATGATGAAAACATCCGTAATTTTCATATTTATGATCAATGTTTGTATCCTCGGTGCACAGCAACAGGTTGCAGATCCGGAAGCAACGGAGCAATGGGATCCTGTGCCTGAAATAGTAACGCCGGGCCAGGGAACAGCACCTCCCTCAGATGCCATCATTCTCCAGGGCAACGATACCAATTTGTCGATGTGGGAATCGACCACAGAGCGGTTGCTTCTCACGATATTTCTTCCTTCTCGCGGTCCCACGTTACCTTCCTGCCTTCCTTGTAAGAGATGGTAGCCATGCTGGCCGTGATTCCTTCTTCAAAGGCCTCGTCAATATCACAGCTGGTCTTGCCGTTTTCCCTGATTGCCTGGATCCACTCAGCAATATGCAGGTGGGTGGTGTCCACCCGTTTCCCGTTGCGGTAAGTATAAAGCAAGCCCCGGCCTGCAAAATACTGTTCGGTGGCTGTGGCAACAGCATCCACATCTTTTCTTCCCGGAATGTAAGAATAAATAGGGGTGGCGGGGTCGATCAGACCGCTGTCGATCTTGTCCTTGTATCGTGTGCTTTCCCGGTCTGCGTATATGTTTAGCGTATTTCCAAGTTCCATGTGACCGTCATGTCCCATGATCACTTTTCCACGGTCCCTGTTGCTGGCCAGGGTGGCGCTGTACAACAGTGAGAAATTCCTTTCAGGATATTCCATCACGGCATTCCATACATCCGGAACCTCTCTCACTTCATTGACATAATGTTCAGGCTTCTCGTAAAAATAAACGCCACCTGAGGATATAGCAGATTCAGGAATCCCCATCTTTACAATCTGGTTGATGGCATCATATTCGTGCGTGAGCAAATCACCCGAAAGCCCGGTTCCATAATCCCACCAGCATCGCCAACGGAAAAATCGTTCCGGACTAAAAGAATGCTTTTCTTCACATGGTTTTTCAAACATTTTCCAGTCAATGGTTTCCTCAGTACCCCTCGGATCAATTTTGTATACCCATGCGCCATTGGGTGAATTCCTGTTTGTACAAATCTCGATCAGGTTGATGTCGCCAACCAGCCCTTTTTCAACAGCCTCCTCAGCTTTCAGGTAGCTGT
>CAZOXI010000639.1:0-2757 GCA_964583445.1 uncultured Bacteroidaceae bacterium
TGCTGAAATCCTGGTCAGCGAACAACAGTTGCCTACCATCATTATTCCTGCCGGGCTGGACCTCCGCGAATATTCATTGACATCCGGGGGGACAGGAAACAAAATATGCTTCATTGGGGCACTTGACTGGGCACCCAACCGGGAAGGACTCGCCTGGTTCATCGACCTGGTGTTGCCCAGGGTGCTCGAAAAAAAACCAGGTGCGCAACTCCATGTAGCGGGTCGCAATGCGCCCCAGGGGATCATCAACCTATTGTCACACCCTGCCGTGGTCTACCATGGAGAAGTAGCAGATGCACATACGTATATGCGAAATTTCGGAATCTTGGCGGTCCCCTTGCTCACCGGAAGCGGAATACGCATTAAGATCCTGGAAGGCATGGCCATGGGAATGTGCATCGTCACGACGCATACCGGGGCAGCAGGACTTCCCGCGCAGGATGGAACACACCTGTTTACGGAGGATGATCCGGAACAATTTGCCAATCGACTGCTGGAACATATGGAGGATCATGCCAGGCGCAATTCCATTGGCAGGGCAGCCCGGAAAATGATACAGGAAAAATTTGATACCTTTACCATTGCTTCCAGGCTGGCAGCGTTCTATAAAAAAATGGCATGATCATCTGGCACATCATATTCTGGACCACACTTTTCCTGATCCTGCATTCCTATATGCTGTACCCCTGGATTCTACAGGTACTTTCATCCGGAAAAAAGGAGAACGATCTGCTGTATTCCGATGAAGCGCTTCCCGCCGTGACCATTATCATGTCAGTGTTCAATGAAGAAAGAGTGATTGCCGAAAAACTCGATTCAATGCTGAATGCTGACTATCCGCCGAAAAAAATCACCATCCTCGTAGGATCTGACGCATCTTCGGACAGGACCAATAAGATCCTGGCAGGTTATCACAAGAAGGATGCACGGGTGCAACCCCGCATATTCAACGAGAGACGTGGCAAACCGGGGGTGATCAACCAGCTCGTGGACGAAGCGAAGGATGATTTTATCATCATGACCGATGCGAAAGTAATCTTCCATAAAAAAACCATCCGCACCTTGATGCGCCATTTCAAAAACAGTCAGATCGGTATCGTAGGAGGCAATGTCCTGAATGAATCCGTGGAAAAGGACGGAGTCTCGATCCAGGAAAAAGCATTCATGTCACGCGAAATGTTGATCAAATACCGCGAGGGCCTGGTATGGGGAGCAACAGTAGGCGTTTACGGCGCCATCTATGCCATAAGGAAAGAGCTATTCACCAGGGTTCCGGGAGGATTTGCCGTAGACGATTTTTTCATCTCCATGAATGTGCTGCGCAAAAAGAAGCAGGCGATCCTGGATATCCATGCAATCACCTACCAGGAAGTACCCAACCTGCTCTCGGAAGAATACCGAAGAAAAGTAAGGATCGCAACGGGAAATTACAGGAATATGCGCTATTTCGGCCGGGAACTTCTCCGCCCGTGGAAAGGGGCTTATTTTGCATATATATCCCACAAGGTGATCAGGTGGCTCGGTCCCTTTATCATTCTCCTGTTTATGCTGTCAAATATATTTCTCTATCCCTCCCACCGATTCTATGAATACACGCTATTCGGGCTCGCTGGAGCGCTGTGTCTTCCGATTATTGACTATTTTCTGAGTAAAATCGGAATACATATTGTATTTTTGCGCTTCGTAAGACATTTCGTCACCATGAATATCGCATTGATTCATGGATTTATTAACAATCTAGGAGGGATAAGGAAAGATGTCTGGCAACCAACCAACAGATAAAGATATACGGTTAAACTCTATTGAGGAAGCAATTGAGGATATCCGAAATGGTAAGATCATCATTGTCGTGGATGATGAAGACCGGGAAAATGAAGGAGATTTTATCGCCGCAGCCGAACTTGCCACACCTGAAACCATCAATTTCATGGCTGTGCATGGTCGCGGACTGATCTGTGCCGCGCTGACAGAAGAGCGTTGCAAGGAGCTGGATCTACCCATGATGGTCAAATCCAATACCAGCAGCCATAATACCGCATTTACTGTCTCCGTGGACCTCATCGGCAGCGGGACCACCACCGGGATATCTGCTTCGGACCGTGCCAAAACGGTACGTGCCCTGGTGGACCCGACCACCCGTCCGGATGACCTGGGCAGACCGGGCCACATTTTCCCGCTTAAATCCAAATACCTGGGAGTGCTTCGCAGGGCAGGACACACAGAAGCTGCCGTTGATCTGACGAAGCTGGCCAACCTGAGAGCCGGTGGTGTATTGGTGGAGATTATGAATGAAGATGGCTCCATGGCAAGATTGCCGGAACTGGCAAGGATCGCGGATAAATTCAACCTGAAAATCGTTACCATCAAGGACCTGATCGCCTACAGGTTGCAGTCGGAAAGCATCATCGTGAAAGGTGTGGAAGTGAACCTCCCCACTGCCTATGGTGATTTCAAACTCACCCCGTTTATCCAGAAATCCAACGGGATGGAACATGTTGCTCTAACCAAAGGTACCTGGACCAGGGAAGATGCTGTGCTTACCAGGGTGCACTCCTCCTGTGTGACGGGTGATATCTTTGCCAGTTATAAGTGCGACTGTGGTGAGCAACTGCACAAAGCCATGGAGATGATCGAGGAGGAAGGAACCGGGGCGGTGATCTACCTGAACCAGGAGGGACGTGGCATCGGACTGTATAATAAGATGCGGGCCTATAAACTGCAGGAAACAGGAATGGATACTGTGCAGGCCAACCTGGA
>CAZOXI010000640.1:0-2741 GCA_964583445.1 uncultured Bacteroidaceae bacterium
TGCCTGAAACCAGGGAAAAATACGCAAGGATGCCCGAAATTCAGGAGTATTACCGGCAGGTTGGTGAGACTGCCGAATCCATACAGAGAAGTCACAGGGACCCTGCGACCTGGATGGGCATGGGTGAGGACCTGGACGGAAGGATTGGTGCCGTCCTGGATAAGATCAGTGAACTTGGCATCGAAGATAATACCTATGTTGTGTTCACTTCTGACAATGGTTATCGGCACTTCTTTTATGCCGATCTTGGACAGACACAACCGCTGCATTCAGGAAAATGGTGGGAATGGCAGGGAGGTATTCGTGTTCCCATGATCGTCAAAGGTCCGGGCATTGAACCAGGTTCGGTCAGCACAGCTAATGTTGTTAACTACGATTTTCTCCCCACCTTCTATGATTGGGCCGGCGGAAACCCGGAAAGTTTAAAGGACAAGGACGGTGTGAGTCTTGCCGGTCTGTTGGAAGGAGAGGAGCCGACGGAAGCATTTCGCAACCGATACCTGTATTTTCATTACCCCCATTACCGGACTTCAATGCCCATTTCGGCCATCGTTTCAGGCACAAAGAAAGTCATGCACTTTTATGAGGCACCGGATATCCCAATGTTGTTCGACCTTGCGGTTGATGAAGGAGAAGTGGTAAATATTGCCAAAAAAGAGCCTGAGGTGCACCAGGAAATGTTTGACCAGATGATGAATTATTTTGAGGATGTGGGAGCCAGGATCCCTAAACCAAATCCGGATTATGATCCGGAGGTGTACAGGAAAGCCTCTGAGAATACCATGCGGGATCTATGGGGACCATTTGAAGGGGAACGACCACTTGAAGCGGATGAGAAGTAAAGATTCACGGAAAATTACCAGCGGTTTTTTCCTGTTAGAGATGCTGCAAAGGGTACTTATATGAATTTTAAACAAGGAAAAAATGGAGTATTGATCAAACCCATTTTACGCTTATTTAACTTAAATAATGATGAAAGCACGAATTGTTGAAATTAAAAACCGGGAATTATAGCGTTTTAGAACGAAAGTTTTATAATCACTTTAATGAATGATAACGTGTATATGCAACAAATGAATCTGTTTGCAAAAAGTTGTTGGCAAGTAAATGAAAAAATACTTATGCGAACAATGTTAATGGTCCTTGCAATCATCATCTCTGGTCTGAATGTGACCGTTGCCCAGCTTCCGGATGAAAATGACCGGATTGGTTGGAGTGCAGACGGGAATATGCATGATCCGGATGACTGGAGTGCCACTGCGCTTGCGCTTGCAATTTTTGACAAAATGGGATGGCACGAGAAACTGGTCCATTTTGATTACAACAACAGGCTGGACAGAACCCTTGAATGGAAAGAAGCCGAGAATTATGAAAGTACGATCGGTGGTGCAAAAAGATTTGGATTCAATGAGGAAATCTTTTTCGATGATCAGCGTGAACTTGAAGCTGCCATTGAACATGCCAAAGAAGAAATCAATAAAAGCAGTTCGGACAACAAATTCTGGTATGTCCAGGCAGGACCTTTTGAAGTGGCCTACCAGGCATTATTAAGAGCTGATCCGGAGAAACGGAAATATTGTATCCTGGTATCTCATGCAGAGATCAATGAACGGGCAGATAAATGGAAACTCGAAGATGGATCACCCTCGCATGGAAAAGATGATTGCGTTGCCCTGGGCGCAACATATTTTTATACTACCGGTCAGGGGAAGACGAAATTCGGAGGACGCGCATACGATGGGTGGGACCAGGTGGCCTGGATGAAAGATGCTTCAAATGAAAACTACAAGTGGCTCTATTCCAGGTTCCGGGAAACTGCAAAACACAAGGACAATGGATTGGATGCCTCAGACGGTGGAATGGCTTATGTGCTTGCGACAGGGGACATGAACGGTAATTTTGCCCCTAAACTAAAGGCGTTCCTCAGAGGCAATCCATCTGCAAACCAGGGGATACCGCTCTTTAACGGAACATCACTCGAGGGATGGCATGTTGACTGCATTGAGGAAGACAAAGACAAGCATTTCTGGCAGGTAAACCAGGGAACGATTGAATGTAACTCCATTGGTCATTCTGATCATGATTACATCTGGTTGTGCACGGATAACGAATATGCCGATTTCGAACTGAAGCTGAAGTTCCAGGCATTCAGGGAGGGAAAAGGCAATAGCGGGGTGCAGGTGCGCAGCAGGTATGACCGGTCGGAAACCGCCCCACGTGGCGGATGGCTCGATGGACCGCAGGTTGATCTTCATCCTCCCGCACCATGGCGTACAGGACTGATTTATGATGAGACGCGAAATGCCCGGGGGTGGATATGTCCGATGTCTCCCGGGTCAGCCATCAAGAGGGAACAGGGACCTGAAGATTTCATCTTTTACTATGCCGATGAAAGGGATAATTGGAATGATTTGAAGATCATTTGTCAGGGCACCAGGATGATTACCATGCTAAATGGGCTTATTGTTTGTGATCAGGATTTTGCTGGAATCCTCGATAACGAGGCGCATCAAAAATATAATGTTGGAATGAAAGGGCATATTGCGCTTCAGTTGCATGCCAAAAGCGAATTAAAAATCAGATTTAAGGATATCTATATTAAGGAATTTGAAACAACAAATCGAACAAGAACGCAGAACATTAACTAAAATATTAAACTACCCAAATTATGAAACTATTAAAGAATCTAATTAGAGTCTGTCAATAGAGTATAAAATGTTGATAATTAAAGGTATATTGTC
>CAZOXI010000641.1:0-2740 GCA_964583445.1 uncultured Bacteroidaceae bacterium
CCGCGAATGTAATTGTTTTCCGGATCGATGGAGTAATTTTCAGCTGTGCGCAGATCAGCCTCCTCCAGGATGGTATTGTCAAAGACCGCCTTATACAGGTCACACCGCCTGATCACCGCCCGGGACAGGTTTGCTCCTGAAAAATCAACTTCCTGGAGATTACAATTATTAAAGAATGTACCCTGTATCTTCAATTCAATAAAAGAGGAAAGCTGCAACATACAATTGTCGAAACGGAATGAGAGCAGGGTTGTATTACAGTCCTCAAAACGCAGGCCAGTCATTTTGCAATTCCTGAATTCAATTTCCTGGAAAGTGACTTTATTTAGTTTTGCCAGGCTGAGGTTGCAGGATTCAAAGACACAATCAACAAATACCAATCCCTTTAATTCAATATTATAGAAATTGCAACCACTGAAGATGCAGTTCTCATAAATGCCCTTTTCAGGAACTTCCCTGGTATAATCGACATTTTCAAAACTACTGTCTTCAAATACCTGATCTGGCATGATTTCTAAATATTTCCTGGCACAACATGGATACATGTTGCCTGCAGCGTGTTGTTATACAAGATATCACTTTTTACATTATCAGATGGAGCGTCGGGGCAGGTTTTACAGGAAAACACTGAAAAGTAACGTGAACCCATCGTCATTGGTCGTAGATATTTCAGCGGTGCAACGACGAGGTTATAAATAAAATATGTAAGAATACAATACGGCTACCTGAGGCTCGTATCAAATAAAAATGGCGTTCAGACCGAAAAAAAGACAGGGATCAGTTGTCCCTGTCTTCAAAATCTTCTCTTTTTTTGATCTCTATTCTTCTAAAGATCAACACAATGATAATCACCACTACGGCTATGAAGAAAACTACCTCCAGGCCAATGATGAATGCGCAATCCCGGGCATTTTATTTCACACTTTATCCATAAATTCAACGATACCTTCTGTGGCGGTTCTATTGATAAACGTAATCTCCATTCCGCCGATCCCCCGGGGTTCTCCCGGGTCAATCACATATACCGGGGTGCCCGGACGGGTATAATGAACCAGTCCGGCAGCAGGATACACATTCAGCGAGGTGCCGATCACCAGCAGGATATCCGCTGCATGCACAAGGGGTACGGCCTTCTCGATTGCAGGTACCGCCTCGCCGAACCACACAACATGCGGTCGGAGCTGGTGGCCGGCATCTGAGAGGTCCCCCTCTTTCAGTTCCCAACCTTCAATATCATACACAACCTCTTCATTGACGGTGCAGCGCGCCTTGCGCAACTCACCATGCAGGTGCAGTACCTTTGTTGAACCTGCCCTTTCATGCAGGTCATCTACATTTTGTGTAATAATCCGGACATCAAATTTTTTCTCCAGGGCTGCCAATCCTTTGTGCGCAGCATTAGGTTCTGCTTCCAGCAAAGCCTTCCGGCGCTCATTATAGAACCGCAATACCAGTTCACGATTGTTTTTCCATGCTACAGGACTGGCCACTTCGGTCACATCATATTCCTCCCAGAGCCCCCCCATATCGCGAAAAGTGCGGATGCCACTTTCGGCACTAATGCCTGATCCTGATAATACAACCAATTTTTGCATACTTCACTGTCTTTTTACAATTATGCAATGTTAAGATTCTTTTAAAATCATACCGTTGGCAACAGATTTTTTTGTGTGTTGCTGCAAAAAACGAATCATTTCAAACAGATCATTTGTCCCGTTTCCTGAATTTTGCCCTTACCACCAGGATAAAACCCCAGATAACCATTACTGCGGAGACCAGGAGCATAATTTCTGAAAGAACGAAGATCCATTTTTTGTCCGGAACAAAGTCCTTGGTCATCACCATGGAGAGCAGTGTCAACATGATCCCGACGAACAGCAATACTTGTCCTTTTCTTTCCATATTCTATCCTGTTTATCTTAAAGCACAACGCATGCGTGCCATTCCGCGTGATGCACCATTTGAAGAATATAAAAATAGGTTATTTCAGCAACTTTAACTAATTTTATCCATGCAATTTTTCAGCAAATACCCTGATATTCTGAATGTTATATGATCAGCCAGGAGACAGTCAATAAAATATTCGATACGGTGGACATCGTGGAGGTGATCTCTGATTATGTAACACTAAAGAAATCAGGAGCCAATTACAAGGGGCTCAGTCCATTCAGTAATGAGAAAACCCCTTCGTTCATGGTTTCGCCCTCCAAGGGGATTTTCAAGGATTTCAGTTCGGGTAAAGGCGGCAATGCCGTGGGTTTTCTCATGGAACATGAAAAACTTTCCTATCCCGAAGCCCTACAATACCTTGCCCGCAAATACAACATCGAGATCGAGGAGACAGAAATGTCGCCCGAAGAGATCCAGCAACGCAATGAACGAGAAAGCCTGCTTGCAGTTACTTCATATGCGCAGAAATTCTTCACCGAACAGTTATACACTGCAGAGGGAAAGGCAATAGGTCTCAGTTACTTGCGGCAGCGGGGATTCCGCGAAGATATCATCAGCAAATTCCAGCTGGGGTACAGTCCGGAAGACCGTAAAGCGCTTACCAACAGTGCCCTGAAAGCGGGTTATAAACAGGATTTCCTGGTAAAGACCGGGCTGACAATTGAGAAGGAAGATTACGTCTTCGACCGGTTTGCCGGACGCGTGATCTTCCCGATCCACGGAATCTCCGGCAACGTGGTCGGTTTTGGCGGACGAACGTTGAAATCGGATAAGAATACCGCCAAATACC
>CAZOXI010000642.1:0-2728 GCA_964583445.1 uncultured Bacteroidaceae bacterium
CTGGCGGTGTGACAGGACCATGTCGAAGGGAAGAAAGCGATAGTTGTTGCCACCGATCCAGGCCTTCACCGCCCCGGTGGATGGTTCGGTGATCAGCACAGATGCATTCAGCATGCTTTCGTAATGCCAGGCACTGTCGAGGCTACTGAGTTCCCTGGTGACAGGTCCTTCCCAGGTGAACAGGGTAACGGGGTGGACGTTGGTTGAAAGTTTATCATCACTTTGAGCCCCCGGGTGTTCGGCGGATAGATGTCCGACTTCATCTGCAGAACTGATATTCCGGCGTTCGGCGGATCGTTGCGCTTTCTCTGCCTGTTGGTTGTCGTAGGGATGATTGATGCTCAGCTCTTTTTCCCAACGCTCCTTCTCCCCGTGTTGTTCCAATTCCTGTTCCAGAAGCTTCTGCATGCCGGGGAGGTGGTTGCGGACCGACTGCAGGCTGATTTCCTGCAGGCGCATATCGAGTGTGGTAAAGATTCTCAGTCCGTCGGTTTCGAGGGTATAGGTTGAATCGTCCGGGAGGTCAAGTTGCTGCAGGATCTCTTCGGTCTTTTTTCTTACCTGGTATACGAAATATCCCGCCGGATTGGCGAGATCCAGGTTTTCGTAGTCAAGATCCATGGGCAGCTGGCTAAGGCTGTCAGCGGCAGCTTCGTCGAGGTATCCTTCCGCAGCCATAAGACTTAGCACAACGTTTCTTCGCTGCAGCGCATTCTCAGGTGAGCGTCGCGGATTGTAGCGCGTGTTGGCCTTCAGCATACCTGTCAGGACGGCGGACTCTTCGGGTTGAAGTTGAGAAGCAGGTTTGCTGAAGAAACGACGTGCTGCCGACTCCACCCCGTACACCTCTTCCCCGAAGGGCACGGAATTGAGGTAGAGGGTGAGTAGTTCATCCTTCGAATAGAGGGTCTCCATTCGTTTTGCGATGATGAGCTCCCTGAGCTTGTTCACAGGCAAACTCAGGCGGCCATGGTCGCTGCGTCCATAGAGGTTCTTGACCAATTGTTGGGTGATGGTGCTGCCACCCCCGCTGCTGCGGTCGCCGAGCAGGAGGGTGCGAATGAAGACCCGCAGGTAACTCCTGGAATCGTAGCCATTGTGGGAATAGAACCGCCGGTCCTCCGTCGCAACCAGGGCATGGACCAGGTGGTCGGGTATCTCCTCCCTGCTGATATTGGTGCGGTTTTCGGCAAAATATTTCCCGATCAGGACGCCGTCGGAGGAATAGACCAGCGAGGCTTCTTCATTCCGGATCTCCGCCAGCTGCTTCTTTGCGGGGATTTTGCCAAATCCACCGGCGTTAACAAACAGGAAGAGTGCGCCGGTAATTAATATAACGCCTGCCAAAAAGATCATCCCGGTTTTCAGGAGGATCTGCAGAAGATGGCCTTTATTCCGTATTTTAAATTGCATGATCGTGCATTTGCCGGATTAAGTTGTGCAATTGTTCCAGCAAAGAAACGTAAAAACAGACATACTATTGAGTTCTATCTGTCCGATTTCTTAAGATATCCAATCGATGAAAGTATGGTGGAAGGTGGTGTTAAATAAGAAAAGACTGATAGTTCTCTGAATTGATGCATCTGTAATCAGCGTTTTCATAATTATCAATCCATGATTGAGGGGCTTTCGTTTTACTCTTGCTCCATTTGACCTCCACGCCGGTTAGTTTTCCGGATGATTCTTCGATGTAGTCAAGTTCTGCACCTGTATAGGTTCTCCAGAAATATGAATGTACATGCGCTCGTTTGTAAGCGTTTGTTTTTAGTCTTTCTGTAATGATGAAATTTTCCCACAAAGCCCCAATATCGGGTCGTTTGATTGGTGGTGAAAAATCTTCAATGATGGCGTTTCTTATACCTGTGTCGTAAAAATATATTTTTTTGTTTTTGGTTATTTCTTTCCGCAGGTTCCTTCTGAAACCGGGTAACTTGTAAATCACAAATACTTTTTCAAGTAAATCTATATAGGAAATGACTGTGTCGGTGCTTAAACCCAGTTTTCTTCCCAGTTCACTGTAAGAAACAGGAGAACCTATCTGGTAAGCGAGGAGCTTCAGCAATTCATATATTTTTCCAGCATTTTTAATCTGGCTGAGAACGAGAATATCCTTATATAAAAAAGATTCTGTGACCTCCTTGAGGTAATCCATTTTATCCAGTCTGTTTTCAAAGCTGAAAACTTCGGGATACATACCGTAATTCAGATAATCAGGCAGGGCTGTATCGAGTTCAAATGGATTTTTAAGCACTGATAGTTCAAAAACTGAAATGGGGAATAGTTGAAAAGTCCATTTTCTGCCAGTAAGGGGCTCACTGATTTTATTGGCTAAATCAAAAGACGAAGAGCCGGTTGCAATGATCTTTAACTCCGGTATGTTGTCTGTGATTATCTTTAAGTTTAATCCGATATCCGGTACCTGCTGCGCCTCATCGATAAATAGCAGGTCATAGCCCGACACAAGCCGACTGATTTGTGTTAGATCAGTACTGGATAAAACATCTCTGTATTTAAACTGATCGGCATTGATTTCAAGTACTTTTCCAAAATCATTTTCCAATAACGTTTTGATCAGGGTGGTTTTCCCAACCTGTCTTGCTCCGTAGAGTATGATAATCTTTTTCGATTGTTCCAATCGCTGCAAGATTATTTTTCCAATGTACCGTGGTATCATTTTCATAACTTCACTGACCAAATATAGGCCATTTTTGATGAATTAACGCTAATT
>CAZOXI010000643.1:0-2726 GCA_964583445.1 uncultured Bacteroidaceae bacterium
CAGCAGTATTCGCCCATAACAGGAAGACTACCAAGTTGAAACAATACCGGCGCATATCTGTGTTCTAAAATTTTCAGGACTGACTTGTTATGGCTGTAATGCTCTGGTGATAGTGCCTTTCCAGCCTTCTTTGAAAATACCTGTGAATATATGTGGAATTATTCATGAAAGTATTCAAATCCTGAAAAAAATCTGCCCTTTATAATGAAATGGCAATAAATTGAATTTTTCTCCTGGCCCTGGTAAGATGTCTTATACAGATGACGAACCTTCCTCTTCTAGGCAATATGCGCCAATTACAGCAATGGTGGTGGAAGCCCTGAAGGAGCAGCAAAAAATACTCGATGGAAAGGAACAGGAGTTAGCGGACCTGAGAACCCTGTTTGAAAAACTGGAGGAAATCCTTTACTTAAATAAATAATGAATCTATTTCAACAGGATCATTTTCCCCCGGTATGTTTTTGTACCTATTTTCAGTGCATACAGGTAAATCCCGCTCACTAGCCCCCCGGCATCAAAAGTAAGAGAATGCACGCCTGCAATTTGCGTTTCATCCACCAGGGTACTTATCAACCCTCCTGAAAGGTTGTATATACCTAACTGAACATCATTGTCAGATGCCACATAATATTCGAAGGTTGTTGTAACTGAGAATGGATTCGGATAGTTTTGCACGGGGCGTATATCATTACGCATCCATTCAGGGATATCCACAGCCAAGTCATATATGGCCCTCACTTCAGCATCACTTAATGCGTAATTGAACATCCTTATTTCATCCAGTATCCCGTAGAGGGGTCCGGTGCCGGTTGGATTGTTTCCTATATACAGATCCTCCGTTTGTGTGATACTGCCGGTTTCGTCTGCAGCGCTTGATTGTTGTTTCCCGTTTACATACAATTCTAGCATTCTCTGTTCAGCGTCTCTTATGGCAACAATGTGGGTCCATTGATAGGGTAATATGCTGCTTACATCATCGATTTCTACGGTACTCTCCTTATTGTTGCCATCAATGGCAAATCGCAATGTGTTGCCTTTTGTTTCGACTCCGAACCACCGGCCACTGGTCCCCTGTTCTTCTTCTCCAATCAATACGCCTTTGCTAAAAAAGACCATTGAATTTTCAGGTAGTTCCTGCGTATATACCCATGTGGAAATACTAAAACTCTCGTCGGACAGGATCAGCACATCCTGATGTGCCACCCGCATCGCATCATCCAGGCCGTCGAAAAGCAATCCTCCATTTATTTTGCCTGTATACCATGCAACAGGATCCATATTCAGCAATTCACCATCCAGTTTAAATGGTCCGCTATCTGCTGCGGTTGCTCCGGCTGTTTCATCCAGCTTCCAGTGTGCTATTTGCCCGGCATTGATTCCTTCCTTTACAAAAAAGCTCCAGACCTGGCCGGAAGTGGTTCCGTTTTCATTTTTGGCATCAATTCTCCAGTAATACGTTTTCCCTTTCTCCAGTTTTTCAGGACGGAATGACGTTTCCGACTGGTTGATTTTAAACGGAGGTGGATCATCGGTTCCAAAATATAGATCGTAATTGTCTGCGTTGATGCTCCGGTTCCAACTTAATTCAGGCAGGGTCTCCACAATAATTGCATCATCTTCAGGCACCGGACCACCCACTTCCTGTGGAAGGGCAGTTGCACCAAGCGTGATCACCGATGCGAGACCGTTCAATCCGGAAACCTGGCTTTCATTCACTGCAAATACCCGGTAATAATATTGTGTTTCTTCTTTGAGCAGTGAATCGATATACATTTCACTGTTTGCATTCACCTCTGCAATAAAAATGAAGTTATCGACATTTCCTTCGGATCTTTCAATCCTGAATCCGGATTCATTATCCGTATTATCTTCCCACGAAATTTTCACTTTTGTGAAATCAAGCAATTCTGCAGCCAGATTTGATGGTGCCTGGAAATTCGCATTTACCTGTGTTAGGCTGTTCAGGTAGATCTCAAGAATGGTATATCCGTCTGCACCAATTGTATTTCTATCATCGGGATTATCCTTGTCCAATCCGTTGTTTATTTCCCAATCATTCGGCATGCCGTCAGCATCGTCATCCGCCGGAGCGGGTTCCGAATGTAATATCGGCCAGGCACCTTCAGGTTGGTCGTCTATGGTTGCAATAGAATGACCTGTTTTATTCAGCACATCTTCTACGAGCCGTTTGTCAATGGTATCCCGTTTGGGAATACTTGCACCTGCCTTGTCCAGTACATCCGTTTTTGCCTGTTCCGGTGATGTAGTGATCACCGGTTCCATTGGCACTTCGTATGAACGGGATCGATAAGCCTCCCGCTCAGCCGATGTAAAACCATCAAAATCAACAAGGGACCATGGGTTTTCCGGAACCTCTCCCTCCATTGAGTTATCCTCGAAATACCCGTAGGCAACGACGCTGCTTTCCCTGAATGCCAGGTTCCCGGAGGACTCTGGTCCCCGGATATATGCATTTCCAACAAAATTATACCGGCTTACCGCGTTTTTATCCGCATTATAACCCGCTTTGCTTCCTCCATAGTTATACACCACATTGTTACGAAAATCGAAATGCAATCCCTCCGGATCAGAGCCAATATCCGTATAATTTCCTGGACGGGGATTCCTGCCCTGGTTATGGGCGTACAGATTGTGGTGATAGGTTTTTTCATCTCCATAGTCGCCCCTGACAAGTGATCCGTATCCATGGTTTTCAAACGTCAGGG
>CAZOXI010000644.1:0-2722 GCA_964583445.1 uncultured Bacteroidaceae bacterium
TGGTATACTCTTCAGGAAGTTCTGAAATCCGAGTTCCAAGATCAGCAGTGGGTATCTCAGTATCAAATTCTGAGGAACCCCTTGGGCCTCTTCCGAATTCCGCCGCCCAATCGTGCGCAAATTCCTCGATGTATCCATTTCTCTCAATCCAGCTCACATAGTTGTCATCGTCATTCGGATTGTAGCCATGCCCTTTCTTCACATCCCAGCCTTCATCTATTGCATCCCTCAGATGTCTTTTCCCGAAGGCATAGGTCTTATAGCCGTTATGCTGAAAAATACTGGCCATGGGCACAACTTCATCCATTACTGAAGTATGTCCGCCGTTATTGATAAATCCCAGGGTGCGTACCGTCAGACCTGTCATCATTGACGACCGTGAGGGTACACAAATGCCCTGCGTTGCATATGCCCGGTCAAAAACCACGCTTTCAGATGCCAATTGATCCAGGTTAGGAGTGATGACATCAGGATGCCCCTCAAATCCCATCACCTTTTTGTGATGCTGATCGCTGAACAGGAGGATCACATTGGGTTGCTCATCGGAAGATTTATTTTCTGACTTGTTTGCGCAGGATGTAAAGGCTATGAGTAATGTCAGACCCAGAAGAGTAATTGTTTGATTCAACTTTCTTTTCTTAAGCATAATTTATCTGTTTAGCTGTTAAAAAATGGATACTGGATGTATTGTTTATGTACTACACAATAGAAATGACATAGCAGGGAATATGAATAGATGAATATCACCTTGTTATTTTAAATCAAATTTGGTTCAGACCGCTTAGTTTTTGTCTAAAATACACACATGACATTAGCAGGACATTAAAAAATGCTTAATATCACCTCACAAAACGCGGTAATGATTTTTTGATTTTATTCATCCCAATGCGCATCGACAATTTCCCTGATGCGGGGGAATGCTTCATCCGTATCGCCGATCTCCTGTCTTTTTTCCCTTAACAATTGTTTGAGATCTTTAACGACTTCCTGGTAGTCCGGATTAAAATATTGGTTAAACATCTCATTCGGATCTATGGCAAGGTCATATAATTCCCAACCGGGCGGGGTACTTTCCCAGTAACGGTTTCCATCTTTATCCGTTATCTCCTGGCCATTATGCACATTCGTGTAATCTACTCCATAATAAAAGATGAGCTTATATCTCTTGGTCCTGATGCCAAAATGTGCAGGATTCCCCATCCTGTGTGCCATGTGCATCCAATACCTGTAATAGGTCCCTTCCCGCCAGTCATCGGGTTCTTTTTCTCCTCTCATAGCAGGTACGAAACTTCTGCCCTGCATATACTCCGGGGGTTCAATACCCGCAAGTGCCAGGATTGTAGGAGCAAGATCTGTATTATTAATCAACCAGTCATTGCGGCTGCCGGGTCTCACCATTTCCGGGTAGTGAATAATCAAGGGCATTCTGCTGGATTCTTCATACATCCACCTCTTGTCGATAAAGTCATGTTCACCCAGCATCATCCCCTGGTCGCTGGTATAAATAATGATGGTGTTTTCGAGTAAATCGTTTGCTTCCAGGTAATCCATGATGCGGCCCAGGTTATCATCAATTCCTTTTACGCATCGCAAGTATTCCTTGAGATACAATTGGTAAGCATGGTGCGTCATCTCATCCTGCGTTGGATCCTCCTTCCCGGTCAGTTCCCGGATCTGCGTCCTGTACATACGGGCCAGGTTTCTTTTATGTGGTTGGAGAGAGACCGTGGCACCGATATGATCCACCAGCGAATCGTTCTCCCCGCGGGTAGCGACAGAACCAAAAAACGGGCCGGGCTGATTGTATAGATTGCAGGGTTCAGGAATAAATTCATCTTCCAGGTAATGCTGGTATCGCTCCGCATACACAAACATGTCATGCGGCGCCTTGAACTGATGCATCAGGAAAAATGGTTTGGTGGTATCTCTTTTGTTTTCCAGCCAATCAAGCGACATATCGGTGAGCACATCGGAAGAATGGCCCTCTTTATCGACCACGTCTATCTCCAGTTCCAGTGTGCTGTCAAAACGAATGCGTCTTTTCTTGCCGCCTTCGCTTACATGGATCACCGGGTTCATGTATCTTCCCTGTCCCGGCAATACGGCAAAATAGTCAACATGCGCCGGTGCATGTTTCAGATGCCATTTCCCGATCACCGCCGTGGTATACCCGGCTTTTGTCATTTCTTCTGAAAGGTACTGCTGTTCACCGGGAAGTCCATCGTACAGGTCATACACTTTATTCACATGCGAATACTGGCCCGTTAAAATGGAAGCCCTGCTTGGCGTGCAGATGGAATTTGTACAGAACACATTTTCGAAGACCATGCCCGCTTTCGCGATCTCATCCAGGATAGGGGTCGGGTTTAGCACGGAAAGTCTTGAATTGTACACGCCGATGGCCCTGTCGCAATGATCGTCCGACATGATGAACAGGATATTTGGCTGTTGAACTTGATCCGGCCCCTGGCATGATCCAGTCAACATTGAATAGCCAAGCAATAGCAAAATATAAGCAATATTTCTCATTTTTTTGATGTTAATACCTTTCGGAAACCGCTCATGCCCTTTTGTACTTGCTTCCTCTGAACCTTTAGCTCGGTGCCAAATTAAAATGCTCAATGATGAAGGTTTCATAAACAATACGCTTCAATTCTTGATTTTAACTATCACCTAAATTGAGCGATTCATAAATTCACTGTCCCTTTTCATTTCACTTGGT
>CAZOXI010000645.1:0-2720 GCA_964583445.1 uncultured Bacteroidaceae bacterium
ATTAACATTAATTCTCTGTATAACAATTAATTGCAAGTTTTCTTGCAGGCACTATATAGGATTCTGCCCGGTCATATTGCCCCAAAGAAATATAATTTGTCCCGATATTGGTCAGACACCTGGATATCTCCACCTTATCTCCCATCTGACTGCTGACCTCCAATGCCCGCATATAATGGTCCAGCGATTCTTCATATTCCTGGAGTTTATAATAAATTACACCTTTATTCAACAACGAAATGGACTCCTGTTTTTTGTTGTTCGTCTGTCGGGCAAAATACAACGACTTGTTGAAGTTCTCCAGCGCATTGCTATAATCGCCCTGCCTGACATAGACTACTCCAATATTGATATAGGTGTCGGCAAGCGAAATAGAATCTAAGTTCCGCAGGCTCAGATCGATTACTTTTTGATAACTGTCGAGTGCTTCACGGTATTTGCCGTAATTTTTATAGATGATCCCCATATTGTTCAGGCAACGGATCAGCCCGGAAACATGGTTCATTTCCTCGAAGACCTGGCGGGCGGAAATGTATTTGGACAGCGCAATATCGTATTGGGACAGGAACAGGTGGGCATTTCCCTGGTCGACCGTCACCCCGGCAAATTTTCCGGGCAGATCCGCATTGATGTAATAGGTTTTAGAACGTTCAAAATCCCTGATCGCTTTCTCGTAGTAACCATAATAATACCGGATCTTCCCGCGCGCTTCACAACATAGCCCCAATCCCCTGTCATCTGATGTACTGGTGGCCAATTCCTCTGCTTCACGAAGGATTTTCATGGCTTGAACCGTATCCCTGATCTTATATTCCAGGGCGAGTTCGGAGAGCAGTCGTACCCTGGCAGAATCTTCCCTCGTTACGGCAAGTTGGTTGGAAATGGCTTCTCTTCTCTTCTCCTCCTGCCCGCTGGCGAGGACAGATAGAAGCAGCATGATGTTCATATAGAGGGCGATGCGCATAATGGGCTGCAATGGCTTTCGGATGTAAAAGTAAAAATTTTGTTTGAATAATATGATCCAGTCCGAAAAACAATGACTTGTCGGATTGATATCTGTATCAGTCCTCCGTATTTGAGAGAAATGCATGCTGATTTTTCTATATTTACATTTCAAAAAAAATACCCATGTTGAAAGGAAAAGCGGTACCCCATACTTTTGTTATTGTATTCGGTTTTATTGTTGCTGCTGCCATTCTCACCTGGATTGTTCCCGGTGGTGAGTTTGAGCGGGAATCTGTTGTTGTTAATGGACAGCCCCGTGAAGTGATCATAGAAAATTCATTTCAGTATGTTGAAAACAAGCCACAGACCTGGCAGGTATTTTCATCCATATTCGATGGATTTGTCGACAAGGCAGATATTATTGTATTCATTATCATCATTGGCGGCGCATTCTGGATCATGAATGAGAGCAAGGCCATCGATGTGGGGATCCAGACATTCCTGGTGCAGGTACGTAAACTGGAACGACTAAAATTTTTCAGGTTCCTTGGGGTGGATAATATTGTTATTGCCCTTATTATGCTGGTGTTCAGCATATTTGGAGCCACGTTCGGGATGAGCGAAGAGACCATCGCATTTACAGTGATCTTTATCCCACTGGCCATTTCAATGGGGTATGATTCCATACTGGGGGTGAGTATGTGCTTCCTTGCAGCCGGACTGGGATTTGCCGGCGCACTGCTGAATCCATTTACCATAGGTATTGCGCAGGGATTGTCGAGTCTGCCCTTGTTTTCAGGTATAGAGTACAGGTTGTTCTGCTGGGTTATTATCAATATCATCGGGATTGGCTGGGTGCTCAGGTATGCTGCGAAAATCAGGAAATCACCCGAAAAATCGCCGGTGTTTAAAGAGGATGCCTACTGGCGGAAGAAAGAAGGTGTGAATCTGCGGGAAATGAAATACCATACCCCACTGGCAGCCTGGATCACGTTTGTTGCATTGTCGGCGGTAATGATCCTTTTCTCTGCACTCAACCCATCCATTACCCTGAAAATTGGCAACGGTGAATATACGGGTTATTTCCTGCCGGTGATCACGCTGATTTTCGTTGTTACAGGTTTCTTTTCACTCAAAAAATCGTTGCATTTTTATATACTCAATCTGCTGATGTTCACGATCGTCTTCCTGATCGTCGGCGTGATGGGGTTTAGCTGGTACGTGAAGGAGATTGCCACCCTCTTCCTTGTGCTCGGGATTGTTTCCGGGATCGCCATGAACAGCAGCGCAAATGAGATCGTGAAGCACTTTACCGCGGGGATGAAAGACATTCTCACTGCCGCATTTGTAGTGGGTCTTGCAGGCGGGATCCTGGTGATCCTGGAGGACGGTAAAGTGATTGATTCGCTGCTCTATTACATGGCACAGTCCATGCAGGAATTCGGTAAAGTGGCCTCTGTTACAATGATGTACATCATCCAGACAGGTATCAATATCGTGATCCCAAGCGGCTCGGCCAAGGCGGCGCTGACGATGCCGATGATGTCACAATTTTCCGACCTGATCGGTGTATCCAGGCAGGCCACTGTGATGGCCTTCCAGTTCGGAGACGGATTTACCAACATGATCACCCCTACCTCACCCGTGTTGATTGGCGTACTTGGTATTGCAAGGATTCCCTATGACAAATGGGTTAAGTGGATTATTCCGTTCATGATCATCCTGATACTCACCGGGTGGATCCTGCTGTTGCCGACTGTGCTGATGGATCTGTC
>CAZOXI010000646.1:0-2708 GCA_964583445.1 uncultured Bacteroidaceae bacterium
CTGCGCATCTCCGGGATCTCTTCGGGGTTGTCCTGCAGATCAGCATCCATGGTTACCACCACATCGCCTTTTGCCATCTGGAAGCCAATCTGCAAAGCAGCAGATTTCCCATAATTCCTCCTGAATTTGACGCCCTTCACAGCAGGATTTCTTTTCTTCAATTCCTGGATCTTATTCCAGCTGCCATCGTTGCTGCCATCATCGATCATGATCAACTCATAACTGATCGCGTGGTCCGTCATCACTTTGTGGATCCAGTCATTCAGTTCATCGAGTGACTCTTCTTCGTTGAGCAGGGGAATTACAAGGGATATGTCCATAATACAATGCTACTACCGGACAGGCTCGGGTTTTTTACGTATGAATATGGCGGCGATCAAACCGATGATCACGGAAATAACAACTGTTCCGATTAATCCACTCATGGCAAGTCCCAGAGGGGATTGCTCTTCGATCCTATCAATACCTTTTTTTCGTTGTTCTTTCATTCGTTGTTCGACCATCTCATATTGTTCATCTGAAAATCTTTCCTGGTAGCGTGCACTCATTTTATCGATTTGTTTGTCGACCCTTTCAATTGCCGAATATCTTGTGTCCTGGAGGTACCCTTCATCTATCTTGTACAATGCAAAGGTGAAGAGGGAACTCAGGATCGCAGCGACCAGTCCCACGATAAAACTTACAAACACCAGCTGACCGTAGGTTGCATACCCTTTACCATATTCCTTTTTGAACATAATGAGTGCACCGACGATCAACACGGCGAAAATCACCATGGAGGCAATACCTGCCCATGTTTCAAGTGATTGTCCGATGAAATAGAAAATCATTGCAATGACGATTGCTATTGCGCCTACGATAACGCCATAGACAAGTGCTCCCTTGAATACGGGAACGTTGGTTTGCTCTTCCATAATTTGTTTTTTTAGTTGGAGAATAAAATTTCAAGGGTTGAATTTAATTAAAAACTCCACAAAAAAAAAGGGCAAGCGACTCATATCGCACCGCTACAACCGCCTACCCTTGCTACCTTCCGGTCCTGGGGGAGTTCAGCAGGAGCTGGTCGTATGAGACTTGCCCGGGTGCAAAGGTAAGAAGAAAAAAGTTAGATACAATAAAAGAAAGGACAGATTCACACCAGGAACTGGAAGAGGTCCTCCCGTTCGTTCAGGTATTCATATACAATTCCGCTTTGATCCATGCGTTCCAGGAGGGGTTTGAAATCCTCCGGGCTTTTCAGTTCGATGCCAATTACTGCAGGGCCACGTTCACGGCTGCTTTTCTTGGAGTACTCGAAGTGGGTGATGTCATCATCCGGACCCAGCACCGATCCGACAAACTCCCGCAATGCACCCGCACGTTGTGCAAATCTTACTATGAAATAATGTTTCACTCCCTCGAAGAGCAAGGATCGCTCCTTGATCTCCTCGGTGCGGGTTATGTCATTGTTACTGCCACTCACGATGCATACTACTTCCTTCCCACGGATCTGATCACCGAAATAATCCAGTGCACTGATTGCAAGCGCTCCTGCCGGCTCCGCAACGATTGCTTCCTCATTGTATAATTTCAGGATGGTGGTGCATATCTTTCCTTCCGGAACGGTGACTACATCGTCGAGCAGTTCTTTGCACACTGGAAAGGTCAACTCCCCTACCGTCTGCACAGCTGCACCATCGACGAACTTATCGATTTTTTCCAGCGTTACGATTCTTCCCGAAGCAATGGATTGTTGCATTGCAGGCGCGCCCTCCGGCTCCACCCCGATAAGTTTTGTTTCCGGGCTCAGCGTGCGGAACACCGCGGCAACTCCGGCCGCCAGTCCGCCCCCGCCAATGGGGATCAACAGGTAATCTACCGGCTTTTTGGCCATGTGAAGGATCTCAAGTCCCACGGTCCCCTGTCCTTCGATCACCTTTTTATCATCGAAAGGATGGATAAATGCAACATGGCGCGCTTCACTGATCCGCATCGCTTCCCTGAATGCATCATCATAAGTGTCGCCATGCAGGATGATCTCTACCTGGTCTTTTCCGAACATCTCCACCTGGCGGATTTTCTGTTTGGGTGTAATACTTGGCATCACAATGACACCATGTATCCCGAGCAGCTGACACGAGTAGGCCACACCTTGTGCATGGTTTCCTGCGCTGGCACAGATCACACCCTGTTCCAGGGATGATCTTTCGAAAGAGGCGATCTTGTTGTAGGCCCCACGGATCTTATAAGAGCGCACGATCTGCAAATCTTCCCGCTTCAGGTAAATGGACGCCCCGTAACGGTCGCTGAGATTGAGGTTCAGGGACAATGGTGTGTGATCCACCACGTTATTCAGCAGGGTGTTGGCCTCCTGGATGTCTTTTACCTGCGGAACGTAATGTTCGGACATAGTATTTCTGGTATAAAACAAAACAGGGCGCTGTTAAAAGCACCCTGTTTCAAAGTTTGATTTATGCATTTTCCGGCCTGAGCTTGCGCACTGTTGCGCCGGTCTTCCACATCTCTGATTCGCGGAGTTCCTTCAGCTCTTCATCCAGTTTCACCCGGTAATCCGATTTGCTGTTGGAATCGATGGAGGCCTGTGCCTCTTCACCGGATTCCACCCTGGAGTATAGCTCCGAAAATACCGGTTGCACGGCATCCCTGAATTTTTTCCACCAGTCGAGTGCACCGCGCTGTGCAGTTGTGGAGCAGTTGGCATACATCCA
>CAZOXI010000647.1:0-2701 GCA_964583445.1 uncultured Bacteroidaceae bacterium
TGGTGGTCGGACCAGGCAAATTCGAGGTCTTCACCTGTAATCCCGGTCAATTCAACATTGGGTGACAGCAGGAAGAAGTCAATCACGGTGGTCGGGGATGTTCCCCTGGTGTATGGACGAACAACCCTCCTGTTGGTGGGGATGCCGGGATCGTAGGCCCAGGTCCAGCCCGCATCCGGATACCCTGCTTCGATATACGTCAGGTTCTCAGTATCGAATAGGTCATGCATGAATTCAGGATCAAATCCCGCGGGACTCTGGTTCCAGTCACCACCTGCCACCACATAATTCCCCGCCGCATATTCCTCCAGAAGGAACGCTTTCAGGAATTCCATCTGCTGTTGCCTGAGTGTGCCGTCATCATAGGCCGAGTTGTGTGTATTGACGATGACCAGTTCTTTCTCATCGGGCAGGGGATACCTGTTCACCAAAAAACACCTGTCCAGCATGAATACGCTCATCGGCCAGCTGTAGTTCCCTGGAAAACTATGGCGTGTCACTGCTGAAGACGGGTAGGCAGAGAGCGTCTGCAGGCCTGAAATCACCTTCCCCATGGGTTCGGTCGGGGGCAGTGGAACAAATGCAACATCGTAATTTTTTCCAAATGCGGAATGATGGTTTTTCAAAGCATCGTCGATTATCTCAACCATATTGTTCCGGTAACTTCTTTTGGATCGCTTGTCGACTTCCTGCAATAAAAGGAAGTCATGGATCCTGTATTTTTCCAGTTGGTCCAGGATCTTCTGAAGGTTACGGTTTACAGCACCCTTATCCGGGCGCACGTTCTCCCCGCCGTCATAAAAGAAGTCCATGGTACTGTCCAGCCCGGCATACCCGAGGTTCCAGGTCACCATACTGAAAACAGAATCTGTCAGCAGCTGGTCCTCGTCAGCGCTGTAAACCGTCTCAACAGGATCGGGATTGTAATTGTCGAGGGTGGAATACAACAGGAAAATCAAAAAAATTCCGATGAACACAAGTGCAATCCAGAGCAGGTATTTGAGTAATCTCATATGGCATATATTTGGACCTAAGGTAAATAAATGTCATGGAAAATGCACCAGCCTGGTCCAGAAACTCCTAAAAATGACTGAAAAACTGTTTTTTTTACATCCTGGTTGTATAATTTTTACATTATTCCAATGCTGAAGCGTGGAAATTATTTCTAAATTGGACGATTAACTAAAACCAATTCCAATGAAACGATCACTTTCCCTGCTGGTTCTATTCCTGTGGATCCTCCCGGTCTCAGCACAGGATCAGGATGATAACACGAAAAATGAAAAAAAGACCGAAGAGGTAAAAAGTGGATGGACCTTTGGCGGAGTTCCCGTAGTTGCTTATGATGCAGATGTTGGTTTTAAATATGGCGCACTTGTCAACCTGTACAATTTCGGGGATGGTTCGCGTTATCCGATGTACGATCACTCCATCTACCTCGAATGGTCGAGAACAACCAAGGGAAGTGGCATCAACCAGATCACGTGGGATACCGACAAGCTGATACCGGGTGTCAGGTCCTTTTTCGAGGCCAGCCTGCTTACCGAACAGGCGCTTGATTTCTATGGCTTCAACGGCTACCAGGCGAAATATGACCTGGGACTGAGCGATCTCGCAATCGATCTTAACCCGGAGGATAATCTTTCCGACAGGCTTTATTACAGGCACTCCAGGCAGCTCCTGCGGATCAAGGCGGATTTCCAGGGAGAGATTACCGGGCAAAAATTCCGGTGGCTTGCCGGGGTAGGGTATTATGGCAATACCATTGAAGCGGTAGATATCGATAAGCTGAACGAAGACAAGGAGAGTGATTCGCTGTCCCATAACAGCCTCTATGAGGATTACATTGACTGGGGGATTATAAAAGACGATGAGAAAGACGGGGGAAGACATACACTGTTGAAGGGAGGACTCGTATATGATACCCGTGACAATGAACCAAATCCTTTCAGCGGGATATGGACAGAGATGCAGTTGCATTATGCACCTTCATTCCTGAGCAACAAGGACTATGGATATGGGCGGTTTATTTTCACACATCGCCAGTATTTTACGGTTATCCCCGATTGGGTGAATATTGCCTACAGGGTCTCCTACCAGGGCAAGCTCTTCGGCGAGATGCCCTTCTATATGATGCCATACCTGTTCAATACTGCACCGAAGCTTACCACCGATGGTGTGGGCGGATCCAAGACTGTACGCGGTATTCGGCGCAACCGGGTCGTTGGCGAAGGTTTTGCTTATGGTAACTTCGAGCTGAGGGGGAAAATACTTAAAACCAAGTTCCTGAAGCAGAATTTTTATATTGCACTTTCCGGTTTCGTGGATGCGGGGATGGTGACGCAGAAATTTGATTGGACTGAGGAATTCCTGGATAAATACGACAATGAAAATAGTGACTTAGATGCCAGGGCCAGGTCGCAAATTGACCCCTATGCAAAGGAAGTGCCCCATGTCGGCTATGGCGGAGGCATCCATTTTGTGCTGAACCAGAATTTTATTGTAACGGTGGATTATGGGTTTGCTGCAAAGAAGCAGGACGGAGACACAGGTTTATATATCAATCTGAACTTCCTGTATTAGCCTGAATGTCCTGTATTGGCCTGATCGTTCAGTAGGGTTCTGACTGTTCTCTGGACCTGTCTGTTTTACTTAAAAATCTAAATTGAGTTTTTTCACCCGGGTTTCACCCGGTATTTGA
>CAZOXI010000648.1:0-2693 GCA_964583445.1 uncultured Bacteroidaceae bacterium
TTAAAAATACCAACCAGGGTGCAGCAAATTGTGCCTTGAATGGGATTCCCAAAGGATTTCATTTATTTTAGGATAAACTCATTGAATCAAAATGTAAGTTACAAGCTAATGAAATATTAGATGAACCGGACTGCGCATTTCCTCTCAATATTTATTATGAGGAAAAATGTATTGGAACTGCTGCTCAGCTGCTATTTCTGTTGCAAAGTTTTCATCATCGAAGAGATGAATGTTGGGTCTGCAATAATTATTGCAAACAGGACAGATGGGAAGCGGAGGTGCAGCAACAATATTTTCAGAATCCAAAGTGATACTGGGAGTCTCCCATGTTCCGCATTCAATATTTTCCCCACATTGGGTTCTGAATATGGAACCGTGAAATTCGAAGATTCTGTCCTTGTTGAATCCGGCTTTCAGGAACTGTTGATCGGTATTGGAAGTAATAATGAAGTATTCTTTACAAAATAGCAGTTCCTTCAGTATGAAATATCCCTGATGCGGGTCGGTATGATGGTATTTATCTGACAGGTAACCTGTCAATCCCCAGGCCAGTTCTGGTTGCTCTTTAAATGCCCGGGGTGTCATCAGATCATAATAATTGACCTGGTTATTATTAATGAGTAATGATTTGGTCCAGAGCCCGTCAGAACCACGATATTGTTCCAATCCGGAATCAACACTCATTCCGGCACCTGCAAAAATTGCCACTGCGTTTGCTTCGGCCAATAATTGGGCCGTTTTTGATATCAGTTGTTCTGTCATTTTTGCTACATGAAAATTGTTTGTTATACTCAACTTTGGCTTCCTGGACGCATTTTGTTCGATAAAAAAAATATGTTAATTTGATATTTATTCAATAGTTTTTTTATTTCTGATTGCTTTCTGTCAGAGTTATCGCAATCGCTGAACAATTTTATCAGTTTTTCTTTAAGCCGTGTTCGTTCCTCATATTCTTCCTGGCGATATCCAAACCAGTATTCAATATCAGTTATTGTATTGTTTGATATATTCTGTTTTACGGATTTCACCCAAGCTTCGCCTTCATCGTTGAAGTGTGCATAATCGTATTCCAGCATACGGGGAATGCTTTCAACAAGCAAGATCTCTTTGAATAATTTTCCTGGATGCTCTTTATGGTTTTGCATATCGCCCCAGAGCAACTCCACAAAAAGGTTGCGGAAATCATTTCTTGAAATCCCCAGGTGGCAATTGTTCTGCTCCTGGTAAGATTCAAGTTTTTGTATTAACTCCTCCAGCGGGATATTAATTTTCCCGGAAGTCAGCAGCAAGCAGATTGCAACAAGGTCCTGACTAAGTAATGATACTGCCATTGATTTTATTGTGATTTTGCCAAATCATTTTCTGAATATCATTTGGCGAAATTGTTTTTTTCTGGTGATGATATGGTCTCGCATAAAATTAAGTAATTAAGACGTGATTAATAAATAGACTTAAATGAAAATATTATCGGGTACTGAATATTCCATTCAAACACAGTAGACATACTGCATCGGGGAACCAAACAATCGAGAAGTATAAAAAAATAATTGTAATTTTAAAAACGTAGCGTAGCATAGCTCAACGTTCTTAATTAATGGGGTGGGTTCACTTTGTTGTTCACCTAAACATCATTTAATTATAAGAAGCACATTATGAAATCATTAAAAGGGAAAACTGCCCTCGTAACCGGAGCATCGAAAGGAATAGGGGTATACATCGCGGAAGCTTTGGCCAAAGAAGGAATGAATCTTGTACTGGTTGCACGGTCTTCCGACTTACTCGAAGAGGTATCTAAAAAGTTACATACAGATCAGAATAAAATCATTACTATTACAGCCAATATTGGAGATCTGGACCAGTTACCCAGCATTGTTGAACAAGCCGAAACCAAATCTAATGGTATTGATGTTCTGGTGAATAATGCCGGCGTCGATTTTCCATATCCATACGACATACTGGATATTGATAAAATCAAATTGGAGATGGAAATAAACCTGATGGCTCCTATGATTTTAACCCGCCTCCTTCTGCCTAAAATGAATGAGCGAGGCAGAGGACATATCGTTAATATATCTTCCCTTTCAGGATTGGTTGGCACACCCTACGATGATGTCTATTCTGCAAGCAAACATGGTCTCATGGGTTTTACCAGGAGTCTCCAGTTAACGGCCATTGGAGAATCATATCCTGTTGGTTTTTCAGTTATTTGCCCTGGCTACATCTCCAAGACAGGGATGTATCATGACTCGGTCGAAGAAACTGGTATTGAATCGCACCAGAGTGTAGGCATTTCCATTCCAGATGCCGTGGCCAAATCTGTTATTAAAGCAATCATAAAAAATAAAACTGAAATAATCGTCAACTCACGACCGTTTCGACCCTATCTTTTAATACAGGCCTTGTTTCCATCCCTCGCACCATGGCTGACAAAAAAGACCGGAACGATCAGGGACTATAAAAAGTATATCGACATTATTAGAAAAAACAGATAAAATTATAATTGGCTTTTCAATTTTTCCGCTGTTAATGACCTTATAACTGACAAGTATTATCCTCAGCTTGGGTTTTCTCGTGTGCCAAATCTATACACTCACCAGCAGCCTTGAAAGACAGGGTTGGTGGGGAGGATACCTTTTTTGATCTCTTGGCCAATAACTACCAAATCAGGCACATTTGCTAATTCTCAAGACGTT
>CAZOXI010000649.1:0-2690 GCA_964583445.1 uncultured Bacteroidaceae bacterium
TCAGCTTCCAGCCTTCCCTGTATTCATGTTTGACCATTTTTTCAGCGAAAGGCTTGGCCTTCACAGTTGCGTATTCCGTTTCAAAGTGAGGGTGTCCGCTCTCGATATAGAATGTGTCTTTGCTAACAATCCTCACCTCGTCGTCATCATCGATGTTGGTGATCTTCATATCCTCACCGTCCCACTGTAGTTCACGCTTTAGATCCTGCAGCCGCACTGCCAGGTTCCCCATCACAACCATTTCATTGAGTGGTCCTGAATAGTTGAAATTCGAGCTTGCCTCTACCCTGTTTTCCGGGCTTTCCTTGCAGGCGCGGGCCCAGTCCATTTCATGGGAAGCTTCAACACGGCGCAATACTTTTGGAGCTTCATATGCATCGGTTATCTCCTCGCCATCAATCCATATCCTTGGATTTCTTGCATATGTACCACACATGATCTTTCCTTTACTTCCCTCGAAGATCACACCACCGCTTCTGTCGCCCATCATCTCACCGGCTTTTAATTCCGGGATCCTTTCAGGCATCATGCCGCCATCGTACCATGTAACATGTACAGCGGGCATTGCAAATTTAGGCATGTTCTTCCTTGCCGGGAATTTATAGTGGACCATCTCTGCCTGTGGCGGACTTTCCGTGTTGAACTGCGTAGAACTGGCCTGTACCGCGTTGGGATGGCCCAGTTTCAATCCCATGAATACCGGATCAAGGATGTGGTTGGCCATATCACCGAGCGCTCCGGTGCCAAAGTCCCACCAGCCCCTCCAGTTCCAGGGCGTATAGGCCTCGTGGTAGGGACGCATAGGGGCCGGGCCAATAAAGAGATCCCAGTCCAAAGTTTTTGGGACTTTCATCTTCTCAACCGGACGCTCCAGTCCCTGCGGCCATATCGGGCGGTTGGTCCAGGCATGCACCCGCTCCACCTCGCCAATGGCGCCATCCCAAAGCCATTCGCAGATAATTCTTAAATCATCACTTGAGTTCCCCTGGTTGCCCATCTGGGTTGCCACACCATATTTTTCTGCTGTCAGCCGCAGCAAGCGTGATTCGTAGACTGAATGGGTCAGCGGTTTCTGCACATACACATGTTTGCCAAGCTGCATGGCTGCCATGGTGGTGATCGCATGGGTGTGATCGGGTGTGGCGATCACAACTGCATCAATGGAATCCGCCATCTCATCAAACATCTTGCGGTAGTCCTTGTATTTTTTTGCGTCTGGGTAGTCTTTAAAGGCGCCTTCGGAATAGTTCCAGTCCACATCGCAGAGTGCCACGATATTCTGCGAGTTCAGGTTATCAATGTTTCTGTGGCCCATCCCACCTATACCAATACCTGCTATATTCAGTTTATCACTCGGTGCGGTGCGGCCCCGGGCACTGATTATGCCACTGGGTAGTATCGTCAGACCAGCTGCTGCAGCTGCTGATGTTCCAACAAACTTCCGTCGTGAAACATGATTTTTTTCACGGGAACTTTCAGGATTCTTCATAGTAATTTGTTTTTATGATTTGATCGGTTAATTGTTTTCAATGATAAAAACAGCGGATGAAAGTTAATAATTCAGATTAAAATTTCCTAAACATAATAATTTCTCATCGTTGTTTATCCAATTTTTAGATCGTAATTATCCGAAAAATCATCCGGTAGGTATTACCTTTGGGTCCATGCAGGGGGATGATGACAAATATATTCGTGAACTGATTGCGGAGGGCGAGCACCAGCAGCAGGACTTCAAGTTCGAGATCACCAGTTCAAGAAAGATCGCCAAAACGCTTGTCGCCTTTGCCAACACAGATGGTGGCAGATTGCTGATTGGCGTGAAAGACAATGGCAGGATCTCGGGGATCAGAACAGACGAAGAATATTACATGATCGAAGCTGCGGCCACACTTTACAGCAAACCGGAAATTCCATTTGAAAGCTATCACCGGGTGGTGGAGGGAAAGACCATTCTCGAAATCACGATCAGCCCTTCAGATCAGAAACCACATTATGCCCGGAATGAGGAAGATCGCTGGCTGGCCTATCACAGGGTAAAGGACAATAATTTTGTGGCAGATTACATCCTGCTGCAGGTGTGGAAACGCAAGAAGAGAAGCAGAGGTACCTTCATTACCTTTTCAGAGAATGAGCAGAAAGTGCTGAAAGTATTGGACACAGGTGGTGTGGTTGGTCTCGAGGAGATCAGGGATCAAACCAGGTTCAGGAAAAAGACCCTGCAGCAGATCCTGATCAACCTTGTGTCATTACAGGCGGTAATAATGGATTTTTTGGAAGATACACCTCTGTTCAGCCTCGCGGAGGAGCAATAATGCGGGACAGTTTTATCGAGAAGTGATGCCCTTGAAATTAATATGTGGATTCCACATATTCAAATATGCAGTGCATAAACAGCGGCGTGGTGCTACAGTATGTTTCGCTCGAATATGCATCTGCATCAATGCATATTACCAATCTTTTCAATGCTCTATCCGCTGAAGCAATGCATTCAGTATTCGTTTACCGTCGGCATCCCTCCTGAATTCGGAAACGGCTCTTTCCGGCTGGGGAATCATACCAAAAACAGTATGCGCCCGGTTACTGATGCCGGCAATATTATCCTTTGCGCCAGTCTCGTTCACCGATTCCGTGATCCTGCCCTCGTAGTCACAATAGCGGAACAGGATTTGACCTTCGAGGCGCATTGCTGC
>CAZOXI010000650.1:0-2688 GCA_964583445.1 uncultured Bacteroidaceae bacterium
GCATAGTTATAATCACCGGGGGTAGTCACCTCAAAATAGTCATTAAGCTCATCCCCGTTGGGGGAAAAGACATTCGGCACCATCAGTTCTTTTGAGACAGGCACCTTTTTAAGTATTGAATCTTTGCAGCCTACAACATCCTCGATCTGTAAAAACACCCGGTAAATAGTGTCCCCCGGGAAACTATATTCCGCGATACTGTCAGCAATCTCAGTACCATCGGGAAATCTCCAGGTATATGCTACATCAATCCCGTTCACCGGCTCAAAATACCGGGCATGAAACTGGTATTGAAAATCCGTGCCTGAAGAAGAAATATCTTCAAAGGTAAAGTCAGCAAAAGGTGTGGCCCCGATCCGGACCAGGTCCGTGGCCGTAACGATCCGGTCTCCGTTATTAATCACTGTGCTCACAGAATACACGCCCGGACTGGTATACGTGTGGCTTCGGGTCAATCCGCCCGGCTCAGAAGTTCCATCGCCGAAATTCCAGAGGATTGAATTGTAAAATGCTTCCGGATCAGCATTGTCAAGTGTAAACTGAACAGTCAGACTATCACATCCTTCTGTCTTGTCTGCCAGGATCACATCCTGACCATATACCCCTGTAAAGGAAAACAACAGAATTGTAAGTATATAGATAGTTGTCTTGCTCATATCTCGAGAGTGCGCGTCACTTCCTTTCGGTTTGTAGAGTTGGTTAAAGTTATTAAAAAAATATTACTGATCTGAAATAACTTTCCACAAGTGTATATTTTAATTAAAGTATTGGCTTTTTGTCAGTTATAAATTCTCCATTATGCCAAGCGAGCTAATTACCGCACCAAATACTGATATTATCAATGGTGTTCAGCCCACCTCCAGTGTTGTATCGCCTTCCACCCGGATGTTATTATCCTGTTCATAAAAATAGCTTTTTATATCCTCATCGAAATACTATTTTTACCCGAATAAACAATGGGAGGATGGTATGAAGCAGTATCTTGATTTGTTGGAGCATGTGCTTGAAAACGGGGTTCGGAAAGAGGACCGCACTGGTACAGGGACGATCAGTGTTTTTGGCCACCAGATGCGTTTTGACCTGCAGGATGGATTCCCGTTGCTGACCACAAAAAAATTACATCTGAGGTCCATTATCCATGAATTGCTCTGGTTTTTGAAAGGAGAGACGAACACCAGGTATCTCACTGAAAACGGTGTGCGCATCTGGAACGAGTGGGCAGATGATGACGGGGAGCTTGGCCGGATCTACGGATACCAGTGGCGTTCCTGGACCTCACCCGGGCACGGAAATATCGACCAGATTACGCGGGTCATCGATTCCATAAAAAACAATCCGGATTCACGCCGGCACATTGTAAGTGCCTGGAATGTAGGCGACCTGGACAAAATGGCGCTTCCTCCCTGCCATATTCTCTTCCAGTTCTATGTTGCTGATGGAAGGTTGTCCTGCCAGTTATACCAGCGCAGTGCCGACATCTTCCTGGGTGTACCGTTCAATATTGCCTCGTATGCAATCCTGTTGAAGATGATGGCCCAGGTGACCGGACTGAAGCCCGGTGAATTTATCCACACCCTCGGAGATGCACATATCTACCTGAACCATATTGAACAGGTAAAACTACAGCTGACAAGGGAACCTCGAAAATTACCGGAACTGAATATCAACCCGGACCGTTCATCGATCTTCGATTTTGTATTCGAGGATTTCAAGCTGGTGAATTATGATCCACATCCGCATATCAAGGGTGAAATCTCTGTATAAGCGAAATCTATAAAGACCATGACTGCCACCAGAAAGAATATCTCCATTATCGTTGCCATTGCAGCGAACAACGCCATCGGAAAAAACAACCAGTTGCTATGGCACCTGTCCGATGACCTGAAACGGTTCAAAAGACTTACTTCAGGGCACACGGTGATCATGGGCCGGAACACTTTTTTATCCCTACCGAAAGGAGCATTGCCCAACCGGCGAAACATTGTTATTTCGGACCAGCCCGGCGAACAATTTGAAGGCTGTGAAATGGCCTATTCCATCGACGAAGCCCTGGCACTTGCAGGTGAGGATCAGGAATGTTTTATTATGGGCGGTGGCATGGTATATCAGCAGATGCTTCCTGTTGCAGGGAGAATGTACCTGACCACCGTGGATCATTCCTTTGATGCCGATACGTTTTTCCCGGAAATCAATTTTTCTGAATGGCAACAACTGGAATCAGAATTCGTGGATGCGGATAAAAAGAATGACTATCCACACACGTTCACTTTATACGAACGCAAAAGCTGAACTGAAGTACAGCATGTCGCACCGACTTCCTCTTTCATATATATTAGCTTTTTACCCTTAAGCTGAATCGGGGGCGGGACCTTTACCCGTGTGTATAGATAATTTTAGCACCCAAAACAAATGATTTGTGAACTGTACGAGTGCCAACGGCCAGCCTCACCAGCACATGGATTTTGGATAATTCAGGAAAAGCGCTTAATTTACCGCTCTGAACTAAAACCTGATGAACATGAAGAAACTATTAATCACACTGATTACCGTCGCTGTCATTCCCCTTACTATTAGCGCCCAGGCCGACAGGATAACAGGCATTTGGATTACTGCCAGTGACTCCTCTTCAGTTGAGATTGTCAAGCACACCAACGGGAAATATATTGGGAACATCAACTGGCTGATGGA
>CAZOXI010000651.1:0-2684 GCA_964583445.1 uncultured Bacteroidaceae bacterium
ACTGAACACCAGCTGATCATGGCAAAGATTGCATTGGGTGGCAGTTTTGTCATCCCGCTTGGACTGGCAGCTTCCACGATCTCATCAGCAATTGGGTCTGTGCTGGTGGCCCCGCGGACCTTGCAGGCATTGGCCGGCGACCGGTCTTTCCCTTCTCGTAAAATGAATACCTTCCTTGCACGGGGCAGGGGTGAGACCAATGAACCTTACAATGCAACGTTGGTAACTGTGGCCATCGCCTTGATATTCGTAGGTCTCGGGAATGTAGACTCCGTTGCAACGATCATCTCAATGTTCTTCATGGTAACTTACGGTTCCTTGTGCCTGATCTCCTTTCTCTACCATTTTGGAGCATCGCCCTCATACCGGCCCAGCTTCAGATCACGCTGGTACATCTCTTTAGTAGGATTTCTGGCAGCTGTCTGGGTGATGTTCCGGATCAATCCATTCTATGCACTGCTCGCGATTATCCTGATTGTGCTGCTTTATATCTATATCAGCAATTACCATAAAGGACGAAAAGGACTGGTGTCGATCTTTACCAACGCCCTGATGCAGATCAACCGTGCGCTGCAGGTCTACCTGCAACAAAGCAGAAAGTCCAGGGGACAGCAGCAGGAATGGCGTCCCAGCGCGGTATGTATTTCAAAAGACTCATTTGACCGGCAGGAGGCGTTCCAGTTACTCAACTGGATCAGTCACAGGTTCGGATTCGGAACCTATATCCACCTGATCGAGGATTATTATTCCCGTTCTATTCACAAGGAGGCCCAGGTGCTGCTTAAAAAACTGATTGAGCAATACAAGGGAATGGGAAGTCATGTGTATATCGACACACTAATATCGCCTTCTTACACTTCTGCAATTGCACAGACCATTCAGCTACCCGGGATATCGGGGATGGAGAATAATATGCTGATCCTTGAATACAGCAAGAAAGATCCGGTCAATCTTACGAGTATCATCGATAATTATTCGCTGATTAATGCCGGGAATTTTGACGTCTGCATTCTCGGCAGCTCCACGCGCCCCTTGAACTATAAGCTTGGGATAGACGTCTGGCTCAGAACCCTGGATCATAACAATTCGCATTTAATGATCCTGTTGAGTTTCATTATCCAGGGACACCCGGACTGGAAAAAAGGAAAGATACGGATCTTCGAGATATGTAAAAAAGGAGAGCGGCAGGAAGCCAGGAAAGGCATGGAGGAACTCGTCAAGGCAGGGAGACTTCCGATTACGACGAAAAACATCCAGATTATTGAAGGCAGTGAAGAACGAGATTTTAAGGAAGAGGTTGTTGGCAGATCAGAGAACGCAGCCCTGACAATCATTGGTTTCACCGGTGAACTGCTTAAGTTCAAAGGTAAGGCGCTCTTTGAAGGGTACGAGAAACTGGGGCATGTACTATTTGTAAATGCCTCGGAGCGAAAACAGATAGAATAAAATGATTACGTTAGAGAAGCATTTTTTTTTGCTGAATATGGCAGACGCAAGCACCTGCTAATAACCAGTCAGGACCCACACCTGGCTGCAATCCAGTCACCCACATCGCTGGTGCTATGCGCCTTTCCTTCTGCAATATCCTCTGTAACAATACCTTCGTCCATGGAAAGGGCAACGGCATCACGCACCGACTGGGCTTCTGTTGTAAGATCAAGTCCGTCGAGGAGCATGGCTGCAGAAAGAATGGTGGCAAGTGGGTTGGCGATGTTCTTGCCGGCAGCCTGTGGATAGGAGCCGTGGATCGGTTCATAAACCGAGGTATGAACTCCAACCGAGGCCGAGGGCAATAATCCGAGTGATCCGGTGATCACGCTGGCTTCATCAGAAAGGATATCCCCGAACATGTTTTCCGTGACCATCACATCGAATTTTTTCGGCCATTGAATGATCTGCATGGCAGCATTGTCCACGAACATGTAATCCACTTCAACATCCTTATTTTGAGGTACCATCTCCTGCACAGTTTCACGCCAGAGTCTTGAAGATGCCAGTACATTTGCTTTGTCTACAACTGTCAGGCGATGGCTGCGTTTCCTTGCATAGTCATAGGCAAGGTCTACTATGCGCCTTACTTCATCTTTCGTGTAAATGCATGTATCATAGGCCTTTTCACCATCTTCTGATCTGCCGCGTGGCTCACCGAAATAGATTCCGCCGGTCAGTTCCCTGATCACTACGAAATCAGCTCCCTCCACAAGGTCCTTCCTCAATGGTGATTTGTGAATCAGTGAGGGGAATGTGGCCACCGGCCGGATATTGGCATACAGCCCAAGTTTTTTTCGCATGGCCAGCAGACCCTGCTCGGGTCTTACCTTCGCCTTTGGATCGTTGTCATATTTCGGATCCCCGATGGCTCCGAACATCACCGCATCCGAATCCATGCATACCGCATGTGTCTCGTCAGGATAGGGATTGCCTGTCTGTTCAATTGCTGAAGCACCCACCGGGGCTTCCGTAAAAGCAAATTCATGTTGGTGTTTTTCTGCAATGGCCTGTAATACTTTTACAGACTGTTCCACGATTTCTGGTCCGATGCCATCTCCGGGCAATACAGCGATCTTAAATTTCATTCGTATATATCTTATTTAATGTATTTTCTGTTATAAATCTCCTGCTTTCTTCGGGTGCGTTATTCGTCCTCCTTCGTCGGCCTCATGAGCTCCACTTCGTTCCGGTTG
>CAZOXI010000652.1:0-2664 GCA_964583445.1 uncultured Bacteroidaceae bacterium
ATGAAAGGTACCGTGGCACCTTCCTCGATGAGCTCCAGGGTATTCTTGACCTGGACAAGCCCCAGGTTCAATCTTTCTGCAATAACTTGTTCAAAAATGATCATGTTCCTGTCTGTGTTAACAACAGATCAAAAATAGTTTAATTCCCCGAAATGTTATCGTAAGGGATGGGATTATCCCATTTACGTGATCGCGGGGCAAGCAGAATGGAGTCTGTATCGATGGTCCTCCCTCCCAGTATCCCAACGCCATTTTCTATATTATTGTGCACCACCACCGGGACTGCAAAAGGATCGTTCCTGGCGTAATAATGGTCCGCCCTGCTGTCGATGTATTTATAATAGTGTTCATCAATGGCCTGGAGGGTGAAGTAGACCGTCGCCGGCTCGTTTGCCTCCCAGAGGAACCAGGTATAAAATCTTCCGGAAATGGAATATCTTTTTCCATCAAACAGCTTGTCAGAGAATATGATCCTGCTGCTGTAGCTGTCCTCGTTCTCAATAGCCAGGTTTTCCGATTCAAACCATATGTTTTCATTTCGTACATCAATGTATTCAATGGAATCCCTGCGGTATCCCGTTACCACGGTGTCCTTTTCCGGATCGACATAAAGTGTGTCAAGGAAGTAGTCATATTCGATGTGGGAGATCTCATATTTCGACCTTACATTCAGCATATAATAGTTCGATACCCCGGGAGGATCATCAAAGGCAACGGTAAAATCGAACATCTGTTCCCCCCATTCATCCACTGAACTGGCAGTGTCCAGGCGGACGATAGGTACAGGCTCGGGGATCCGGCTGGTCGCTGTGATCGCGTTGTAACCCATTGCAGAGGCGCTCACCGTATATTCCTTCCCGGCTTCAATGGTCATTCTGCCGGTCCGGTAGAGCTGGTCAGCACCGTAAGAAAGCGTATCCGTGTTTCCCCCTTCATCGGCAATCACCACCGTTGCATTCTTCAGCGCGGTAATCTGCATATTGTCAAGGATATGGCGTGTTCTAGAAAGATAGAGGGTCGTTTGTTCCTGGTCAGTGAGTACTCCATTCAGTACGATCATCGGTTCGATCTCATCGATATCGATATCAATGTTCTTTTCGCAGGCTGAATGGAGCACTGCAAGGACAACTATCAGAAATATATGCCTGGATTTCTTCATAATATACATCTCATTTTGTCAAAGTTCCGCTGAATTATCTATGCCTGTTGATGCGGGTTTCATTGCCTAAAAATTAAATGAATAGCTAATTGATGGAATGATCGGGAACAGGCTCACCTGGCGCAGTTGCCTTGTACCGTTGAAATCGGTCCCAAAATAGAGGTAAAAAGGATTTTGCCTGTTATAGATGTTGTATGCCCCGAAGCTCCAGGTCTGTTCCCCCCATGCTTTCTTTTTATGCCTGTTCAATGAGAAATCAAGCCGATGATAGGCAGGTTCCCTGAATCCGTTCTTCCCATTGTAATACTCGATCTCATCCCATTCCCCGTAATATTCATATTCATTGTTGCGGTTGGCCCAGTGGTCAGGTGCATACCTGGCAATACCCAGCGTCACCGCCTTCCCGGTGCCATATACCCAGGTAGCGCTGATATCGGTTCGCTCATTGAACCTGTACATCATTACCAGGGAGATATCATGTCTCCGGTCATAGGTATAAGGAAAGACCTTACCATCGTTCAGTGTCAGGAACTGCCTGTTGGACCATCCAAGTGTATACCCTGCCCAACCTGTCAGTTTTCCCACATCTCTCCTGGCAAACAGTTCAACACCGTATGCCCATCCATCGCCTGTCTCCACTTTATCCTCCCATTCGGTATTCACCTCCAGGAAGCTGGAACCTTCCCGGTATTCAATAAGGTTTTTCATGCTCTTGTAAAATCCCTCCAGGGTAAACGACCATTCATTGTCCAGGTTATATGCAAACCCAAGCGCACTTTGCCAGGATTCCTCCGGCGGGATTCTTTTTGTAGTAGGCAACCATAGGTCGGTTGGCAATCCGATGGTGGCATTGGTGAGGAGATGGATATATTGCTGCATACGGGTAAAAGCAGCTTTTACAGAGAGTTGGTCCGTGAGCAGGAACCTCCCGCTGATCCGCGGCTGAAGGGACTGGTAATACTCATCCTGTACGACGAATGCTGAATAATGCAGCCCCAGGTTGACCAGGAGCCTGTTGCCAATGTTCATCTTGTCTTCTGCATAAACATAAAACTCCTGTGCATCGATGATTTCATTCCCGAATTCAAGGTCGAACGAATCGAGTGCTTCTGTAGATTTATAAGCCAATACGCCTGGTTTAAAACTGTGGTAGAGGTATTTGCCACCAAACTTAATGGAATGCCGCGGATCCGGGTAATAATCAAAATCCAGGATGGCTCCCACATCCTCTATTCCGGAAAAATAGTCGAACTGGAAACGCGTAAATGGCTCCTGGTTCTTCAGGGTTTCATAAGATTCGTACACATCGAATTTATAATTACTGTAGAGTACCGAAAGATTACTGAAGAATTTATTACCGAATTTATGGTTCCAGCGCAGTACTGAAGTCAGGTTGCCCCAGTACAACCCATAATCTGTTTTTTCGGTTTGCAATGTGTCGTTATACATATATTCATATTCATTCCTGACCATCAGCTTGTCCCTTCCGCTGTAGGCGCTCAGGT
>CAZOXI010000653.1:0-2644 GCA_964583445.1 uncultured Bacteroidaceae bacterium
TACATTGAATTCCACCGATGTCTGCGCACTGGCTGGATTGGGATAGGCTTTCAGGCTGTTGTTGATGGCAATGACCGGGTCATTAATACCTGCGGCTACTGGATTCACGAGGCCTGATTTATAGGCTAAATAGTCAATATCAATCGCGCCGCTTTCCCCTGTGTTCTTGAATGCCATCCAAACATAGGACCAGTCACGGAAGGATTGGCGTCCTGCTGTTACATCAAATGTTTCGACCGAGGTATCATCCCCATCCATCCATATTTTTACCTGGTGGGTTCCTGTTCCACCCGGGCTGATCTGGATCCAGAATTCGTGCCATACGGTCGGATCCAGGTTGATTTTATTCACAGTGGTTGTTTCAGAAAGATCATCAGGCATCCCGACTTCCTTAGCCGGCTCGGCCCCGTTCAGCAGGTTCATATACAAACCCGCACCGCCGAAAGAACTGATCGTGTCATCATCAAACTCTGTCATAAAGGTGAAACCTATGGTTTTTTTGACATCATCTACCCATTGGCTGACAACAATAGGAGCATAGCCACTACCATCGATTTCATAACCGTCACCTTCCTCTGGGTATGGCACTTCTTCGTCGCCGTAAAGTTTATCTACACCTTCGGTGGGGATCCTTGCCTTGAATGCCAGAGTAAATCCATCATCCAGGATAGCTGCCGATGAATCCAACCCTGCATGGGAAACACATTGGATAAACCCAATCTTCCTGTTGCTCAGTCCGTTTTGAGGGTTTTCCATTTCTAATGTACGCGGGTCACCTGTATCCTGGATCCTGAGAAAAGTGTCATCCCCTTCTGTAATGATCCCCGCTCCGCCTGGTGCAGACATCGGGGTTGCCGGTGCCGAGTAATCCCATTCAAAACTGCTCCTGGAAACCTCATAGGTACCATCGAGACCAGCCTCTGCTGCAGTATCGGCAACGTCCCCATTGTAAATGTAATCCCAACCCCCGGTTGGTTCTAAAAATTGCGCTTTACTTAGCATTGAGACACTAAGCAATAAAACCAGTAGTGTAAATGTTCTTGATTTCATAATTTGTAGTTTAAATTTAATGAATAATTTGAAGTTATTAATTATGAGGAATTTTATGCGGATAAATACTGTTTGCCCAAGCCTGGAAGGCAAACAGTATTTATCAAATCATAAAAAAATTATTACAATATTCCACTTTCAGGTATTTTCAACTCAATCCTTGCTTGTCAGGCCTGAATCAGCGATAACTCATTCCCCGCTAATAGGTTCCACATTATTTTCATAGCCGGGATATCCATAATTCTGGTTAATTCTTCCCTGGGAATTTGATGCGATTACATCCTCTGATATCGGCCATAGAATATGAAAGGGGCGCATGGTCCAGGCATATTCCTGGTATTGATAATTTGTTCCGAAATACTCATTCTTCTCCATGACCCTGTCGTAATAGAAGTTGGACTCATGAATCGTTTCAAGGGAATAGCCTCTTAAGCCTAATTTGGCCATGACAAACGCGATTCGCGTGAGCTCTGATTTCCTGCCTTCTTCAAAAAACAATTCCCTCGCTCTTTCATCAAGGATGGTTTCAATCGACATGTCGGCTGCTGATAAGGGGGAGGCATTTACACGGCCGCGTATAATATTCACATCATCTGCAGCCAGCTCCATCTCATCTTTCCAGACATGTGCTTCCGCACGGAGCAGGTAAGTCTCAGCCAATCTGAAGATGTACCAGTCTGAATGTCCGCCATATGGATTCATTCCAGCTCCCTGAGGTCTGTCTTCATCATCGACAAATGCTTTGCAATACATAAAAGGATCCCAGCATTTCAACGTATCTGTACAATATTCTTTCTGAACGGGCTGTCCATAGTAATCTGAAGAGGGGTTATTGTAATAGATGGAATCCATTGGAAACCAGTTCGGCCACTGGTGCCTCACATCACCTCCTGCATCATGCCATATCTCACGTGCGTGGTACTGCGTCATTTTGAATTTACCTATTCCCCTTCCGGTGATGCTGATCAGCGGTTCACCTTCCAGTCCGTCGGTACATCCCCTGCTTCCTGAAGGATCAAGCATTTCCGCCCTGTACCATGCAGGTATCAGGTATCTCCCGCGCCTTGACCCGCGATCAGTGCCCCCTTCAAGCAGGTACCTGTCCTGATATACCAGGAGCGCTTCTTTATTTTCCGGTAACGAAATATTTTCTTTCTGGAACAGGTCCCAGAAAACATTTTTTTCCGGATCTTCGGCATCTATGCCAAACCTGCTGGTCATCAGTTGATGTTCTGAGCCCTCAATCACTTCCGTGGTCATAGCAATCGCCTCATCGAAATCTCCATTGGTCAGGTAAAGTTTTGCCAGCAGGTGCTTGCCTGCAGCACTGTTCACTTTACCTGGAACGACACTTTCCGGAAGCCACTCAACAGCAAATTCCATGTCCTCGATCATCTGATTAATGATCCTATCCCTCGTGGAAGAATAAAAATCAAGTTTAGGAAAAGTTGTTTCCTCCAGGATCAACGGTACGTCGCCATATTGGTTGACCAATTTATAGTACCAGTAAGCACGGTGAAAATATCCTTCAGCGAGAATCATGTTTTTCACCTCTTCCGGCTCCTCCATATCGGGAGTCCGTGTGATGACAATA
>CAZOXI010000654.1:0-2639 GCA_964583445.1 uncultured Bacteroidaceae bacterium
TCTTCCTTGCCGGCGTACTTACTTTCTGATGCCCAGCGTATTCCCCGCTTCATGAGCTCCAGTGCTTCATATACGTCAAAATCTGCAGCGACATGACCGAGCGAATTGTAGAACACACGGCCCTTGCCATAGGTCTTTTTCCACACCACCGGCATCACCGCCCCATCAATCCATGCGGCATGTTCCCCATTGAAAGTAGTGGTAACAAGCACATTCACATTCGGATCCACATGCATGTAATATTGCTCGGAATGCATGTCAAAATCATCCAGTCCCCTGGTAACATACTCATCCCGGTCAATTACATTCACACGGTAATCGATCACCCCCCCGGGATGGGCCACCCATTGTCCGCCGACCATGAACTGGTATTTGGTATTGTTCCTGAACGCATCTCCGAGTCCCCCGTGCCACCCTGCAATGCCCACCCCGGAGGAAACTGCATCCAGTAACCCCTTTTCCTGCTCCTTCTGAATCTTTCCCATGGTCCAGATCTGCACGATGAGGTCAAGCGACGACATGAGTTCCTCGTCAGTGTAAACACCCAGTGAATCGGAGACGATCACCTTAGCACCCTCAGACTCCATCCACGGTACAAAAATATCCCTGCACTTTTCAGGCTCATGTCCATTCCATCCGCCCCATACAAACAGTACTTTTTTTCCCTCCAGCGAGGGCGCTTTTTCAGGGTCTTTTGCCGCAAGACCTGGTTGGATCGTTGCCAGTACCAGGACAACTACAATAGATATGGATTTGAATGTGCGCATTTTCATAGGTGTGTGCTTTAGATGAAATGTCCAGTGCTGAATATGACAAATTATTTAAACCGAAAACAGATTTTAAATATAGTAAATCATCGGAACATTTTTAATTACCTTTAAATCGAAATCGCGGATATTACTCTATGATAAAGCAATTCTACCTACTTGTACTACTTTTCATACACGTTGCAGCATCTGCCGCTCCTTCTCCTATCGCGGAGAGAGGGGTCCTCGACCTCAGCTCGCAACAGGCTGAAAAACTGAATATAGCACTCGAAGGTGAATGGGAGTTTTACTGGAAACAATTTATTGAACCAGGGAAGTTTGATTCCGTCATGCCTGACCATTTTGGGAAAGTGCCGTCTTACTGGACCAGCTATGATGAAGCAATACCGGGGATCACAGGTACGGGATTTGCTACCTATCGCCTGAAGATCATACTGCCACGGGATTTCCACGATTCGCTGACGCTCAAAATACCTGTATTCGATACTTCCTATGAACTGTTTCTCGATGGTAAAAAGATTGCCCAGAATGGAAAAACAGGAACTTCTGAAGCAACATCGCATCCTTCTTATTACCCGCTGATACATAGCTTCAAGTATGCAAAAGACACCATGGAGTTGGTCATCCATGTATCCAATTTCTCTCACCGCCGGGGTGGTTTCTGGATGAATATGAGTCTGGGGGAGTCCAACTTTATGCAGAAAAAACATGAGCAAAAAAAGATCATCAACTACGCGCTCCTGGGTATCCTGTTCGGAACATTCGTGCTATTTCTCGTCTTCTTTATGTTTGAACGCAGCAGGTGGTCCTTTCTCTATTTTTCACTTGCATCACTGGGAATGTTTCTCCGTTTGGGAAATACAGGTTTCTACCCCGGCAATATCATGATCGACCAACCCTGGATATGGACCGTCCGAATGGAGTACCTGGGATCGTTTATCGCACTCGTCTTTGGTGCATTGTACCTCGACCGGTTTTTCAGGTCCCGCATGATGCACAAAGCTGTATTGGGCAATGCCATGGTTTTTGCAATACTTTCCCTTATTGTAGTATTTTCTTCACCCACAACATTCAGTCTCAGCGTATATCTCCTGTTCTCTTGTGGTGGACTTTTGCTCGGCTACTACATCATACGCAGTTTTACAGGTATGATGCGACTGAAACACCCGGCAACAGCATTCTTCTTTTCGATGCTGATCATTCTTTTTGCCGCCGTGAATGATACCCTGGTCTCCCTGTCGATAAGTCCTTTTAATTCTGAATACTTGCTTTCACTGAGCTTCCTGCTGTTTATCCTGGTGCAGATCTCCATCCTCATTGACCAATGGATCAAGACATACAAGGAAAAAATCTCCATACACGAAAAGCTAGAAAACGTAAATAAAAACCTTGAAAAAATCATTTCCAAAAGAACCCATGAACTCAACCAATCCAACAAAGATCTGAAACAGACACTGGAAATGAAGGAGAAAGTATTCTCAATTATTGCCCACGACCTGAGAAGCCCCGTGGCAAGCCTGGTGCAGTATTCCGAGTTGATGCTGGAAAAATTCAAAGACACTGATAACACTACGATCATCACAGAATTACAACGACTTTCCTCCTCATCCCTTGACCTGATCGAAAACTTGCTACACTGGGGAAGACAACAGCGCATGAACATCCAGTACCAACCAGAAACGGTAAGGATTGTTGAGATTATTGATGATCTCCACATGCTGATGAAATATGCACTTGATGAAAAAAAGATCACACTCGATGTTGAAATTCCTCCGGAATTAAAAGCATGGTGCGATCGAACATTGCTGCATATCTGCCTCCGGAATGTGCTGTCCAATGCCATCAAATTCACACCCCTTCATGGCAATATTA
>CAZOXI010000655.1:0-2638 GCA_964583445.1 uncultured Bacteroidaceae bacterium
CATCAGGAGGCACTTCATCTCTGCTGTGGTTTCTTCGCGCATCGTATTCCAATCCCATATCAAAACCATGGGAGATCTTTCCAAAGCTGGCGGTATAGTATCCATTATCCTGCATAACCCTTGGCAGTGAAATCGCAGCCTGCAGGGCCGGGCTGGACATCACATCAACGCCATTGTCATAGACTCCCGATTTCCATGGGTATACTCCTGATAGAAAGGCTGTCCTGGAAGGGGAACATTTAGGACTTGCACAAAATGCCTGGTCAAAGCGTACGCCACTTTCTGCAAGTTTCAGGATATTAGGAGCAATTACTTTTCCTGTATAGCGATCAGGATTCTGGAGAAGCCAGGTGTTCAGATCATCGATTACCAGGAAGAGCACATTTTTCTGCTGGGCCTCAGTCTTGCTGCAAGACGTCAGCAAAGCAACTGTAGCAAGAATCAGGATCGTCCTTCTCATATGCTTAAAATTTGTAGTTTTGTGAAATTACAATTCAACTTTATCCTTCAGCCTGATATCTGCTGAGGAGGCTCCGACAAGAATTTCAAACTCCCCTGGTTCAACAAACCATCCATTTTCAATTTCACTCCAGAATGCGAATGCATCATCATTAAGTATAAATTCGACGGTTTTCTTCTCTCCCTTTTTAAGAGAGACACGGCTAAATGCTTTCAGTTCCTTTTCCGGTCGGTCCACACTGGATTTTACATCGTGCACATACAGCTGAACCACCTCATCTCCTTCTGCCTTGCCAATATTTTCAATCACAGCCTTCACCGTTACAAGGTTCTTACCATCCTTCTTTGAGGCAGAGATATCCATATCACTGTATTTGAAATTGGTAAAGCTCAACCCGTGTCCGAATGGGAACAATACTTCTTCATTGTATCTATCGAACCAGCGATAACCGACGAAAACACCTTCTTTGTAGTCGATTTCGTCTGTTAATGAATACCAGTCTTCCGGGTACTGATCCACTGATTTAGCAAAGGTAATCGGAAGTCGACCTGCGGGATTCGCTTTACCATATACAATATCTGCCAGTCCATTACCTCCCTGCTCACCGGGATACCAGGCAAACAAGACCGAAGGCGCATTGTCCAGCCAGTTGTCCATGGTTACCGCACTACCGGCTATCACCACTACTGCAGTATTCTTATTCACTTTCAGAATCTCGTTGATCAGATGCTCCTGTGCTGGGAAAAGTGCCATTCTCTGACGGTCACCTGCCTCGGTTTCTCCCATCTTGCCTGAAAGCCCGACTGTCAGAACAACAGCATCTGCATCAGCAGCTACCTTTTTTGCTTCCTCAAGGTACTTAAGGTTCTCGTAATCCCAACCTATGGACAGGTCAGCCTTGCGTCCTGTTTTTGCAAATTTCACAAGCAGTTCGTATTCTTTTCCCTGTTCCAGATCAATACTGCCCATATCATGCCAGTACACCCTGCTTCCCTGCTTATTCTCCGCAATTAACTTACCATCAATAAACAATTGGGCAAAGCCTGATTCATTGCGCACTTCAAAAGTATATTTTCGTGTTTCAGGTGCCTTCAGCGTTGACTTCATTTCAATTGAGAATCGGTTCTTATCATCCATGTCCAATCCTGCTTCCGGAATATCCAACTCCCCTACCCACACTTTTGAGAGCTCGGTAGTTACTTCTTGTTTTACAGGATCACCTTCAAAAGTTGCGTTACCGTAGTATGTTTCCAGCATCCCTTCTTTTCCATCCGGCGTTCTTAGATATTGTACAGGGATATTTCCAACACCCGATTCAGCGTAACTTCCCGGTGCATAAACCACCTCAACACCTTCCGGCGCATTGTCTCTAATCCCCTGGAAAGGAGTCACCAGGTTTTCCTGCTTTGTTCCCAGCGAAGAACTGCCACCACCCTGCAACATGGTTATTGAATAATCCCCATTCCTGAAATGCTTACCATATTCTCCGTTCGGACCAATAACTGCAATCTTTTTGTTCCTTTTGGTATCAACAGGGAGGATGTCGTTATCATTTTTAAGCAGCACCATCGCTTGAGCAGCAGCTCTCCTTGCAACTGCAAGGTGCTCATCTGAACGCATAATGCTGGTCTCGTACATGGGTCCCTGGTCGAAGGCACCACTCCAGAACATAACCCTCAACACATTGCTTACCATAGTATTCAGGGTTTCCTTTGAAACATCACCTCTCTTTACTGCAGCCTCCAGAGCCTTTCCGTAAAAGCGTTCGCGTGGCATCTCAACATCCAGCCCATGGTTAGCTGCATTTACAGTTGAAACCGTTCCGCTCCAGTCTGACAGTACAAAGCCATCAAAACCCCAGTCACCTCTTAATACCTCGTTCAGCAAGTGGTTGTTTTCGCAGCTGTACTGATCATTTACAGAATTATATGCTCCCATAATGATCTTTGCATCTGCATTCATCACGGGTTCCCTGTAACCAGGCAGATAGATCTCTCGCAGCGCTCTTTCTGATACATTCACATTGATTCCATGCCTGTTGAGCTCTTGGTTGTTACAGATATAGTGCTTAATAATAACAGCCACTTTCTGCGATTGCAAGCCCCGGGTATAAGCAGCAGTGATCTTACCATTTAGAAAAGGATCTTCTGTAAAGTATTCAAAACTGCGACCCGTACG
>CAZOXI010000656.1:0-2630 GCA_964583445.1 uncultured Bacteroidaceae bacterium
AATCTCGTCATTCCCGCTGATTAATTTCATGCAAAAATATAATTATCTTTTTTTTCCACGACGTCGCAGTGCCTGAATCTTCTCAACAATAACTTTCACAACATCATCATCACCAGGAAGTGAGTAACATTGATGCCCCGTTTCAGGCATTTAATAATGATAATACTCCGCTACGCCATTTTTCTGAAATATTTCATTTCACCATCTGCCAGGGGTTTTATTTTATCAAAAACAGTACTATATTTGTAATAAATATACCTCTGTTTAATGAGTGTCAGTCAGGTCTATATTATTGATGAGTTGAAGCAAAAAATTCAGTTGCTTGCCGATAAACTGGAACGGCAAAAAACAACATCCGAAACGCTGAAATCGCAGAAAGAAGACCTGGAAGACAAGATCAGAGCACATAAAAATGAAATTAACGATCTAAAAAAACAAAACAATACGCTAAAGCTTACAAGGGCTTTTGTTGCTGAAAGCGACGAGCCTCATGAAGCAAAATTGCAGATTAATAAGATAGTGCGGGAAATAGACAGGTGTATTGCTCTTTTAAACAGATAAATTGGGGTAGATGGATGAGAAATTGGCCATAAAAGTGCAGATTGCAGAGCGGTTCTATCCCCTGAAAATAGACAGAAGCGAAGAGGAACGGATAAGAAAGGCAGCCAAGTTGATCAATGATAGGCTTTTACAGTACAAGCAGAGGTATACGGACAAAGATCCCCAGGACTTCCTGGCCATGGCAGCCTTGCAGTTTGTAATTCAGCTTTTGGATTGTGAATCCAAACAAAATTTTCTATCTTTGGAGCAGGATCTAAAAGCTTTGAGCGAGGAGCTCGATGTTATACTGAAAGAAGAGTAATAGCGTTCTTTACATATTATGAAGATTTTGCCCGCATTGTTTCTTCAACCATTTGTGAAACTCAACACTTATTAATTTGGTGCAAAGTTCGATTCGACCAGAGCAGGCCTCAACTTCGGTTCGCCGGAGTATTCCCCCCAGGGAATCAGTGGAAGTTCGATCCGAATCGGCCGCTCCATTAATGCTTTACTGGGGTTTTTATAAATCTTGAAGGAATATGCGGGCTTTTTTTGTTTAAAAATTGATAAATTATGGAACTGTTAATAACACAAATGATTCTCCAGGTTCCTACTGTAGGCTGCATTATAGCGGCTGTCGGGGGGTTACTGATCGGGAGCATTGCTGCGTACCTGATCACACAAACTTCCATCAGGAAGAAAGGGAACAGGATCATCACTGAAGCAGAGCAGGAGGCTGAAATGATCAAGCAGCGGAAGATGCTCCAGGCAAAGGAGAAATTTCTTCAGCTGAAAGCCGATCACGAAAAAATGATCAATGAAAAAGACGGAAAACTCTCCCAGCGTGAGAACAACATCAAGCAGAAAGAGTATTCACTTTCACAGCGATCAGAAGACCTGCAGGACAAACAAAAAGAGCTTGATGCAATCCGGGAGAACCTTTCGGTTCAATTGGACCTTGTCGAGCGGCGCAAAGAAGAACTTGAAAAAACGCACAGGCAGCAGGTGGAACAGCTGGAGACTATCTCAGGATTCTCTGCAGAAGAAGCTAAAATGCAACTTGTGGAGTCTCTAAAGGAGGAAGCACGTACCGATGCCATGTCATTCGTGAATGAGATCATGGACGAGGCCAAAATGACTGCCAACCAGGAAGCAAAAAAAATTGTCATCCAATCTATTCAACGGGTAGCAGCTGAAAATGCAATCGAAAATTCCGTAACCGTATTTCACATTGATTCCGACGAGATGAAGGGTCGGATCATTGGCAGGGAAGGACGTAACATCCGGGCACTGGAAGCGGCAACAGGCGTGGAGGTAATCGTAGATGATACACCCGAAGCAATTATCCTTTCGGCATTTGATCCGGTACGACGCGAAATTGCCCGTCTCGCCCTGCATCAGCTGGTGACCGACGGAAGAATTCACCCTGCACGGATCGAAGAAGTGGTTGAGAAAACCAAAAAACAAATCGAGGAAGAGCTTGTGGAAACAGGTAAACGCACAGCGATTGACCTTGGAATACATGGACTGCACCCGGAATTGATACGGATGGTGGGAAAAATGAAATACCGCTCTTCTTACGGACAAAACCTGCTGCAACACTCAAGAGAAGTAGCCAATCTCTGTGCCATCATGGCATCAGAACTTGGACTGAATGCAAAAATTGCCAGGCGGGCAGGTCTGCTGCACGATATTGGAAAGGTACCCGATGATGAACCTGAACTTCCACACGCCGTATTCGGTATGAAACTGGCTGAGAAATATAAAGAGAAGCCGGAAGTCTGCAATGCCATTGGTTCACACCATGATGAAACGGAAATGACCACCCTTATCGCCCCCATCGTTCAGGTTTGCGACGCCATCTCTGGTGCACGTCCCGGGGCCAGGAGGGAAGTGGTGGAATCTTACATCAAGCGGCTGAAGGAATTAGAGGCAATGGCCCTCTCATATCCTGGAGTGATGAAGACCTATGCAATCCAGGCAGGACGTGAATTGCGCGTAATCGTTGGCAGTGAGAAGGTGAGTGATAAAGACGCAGAAAAATTGTCATACGATATTGCCAGGAAGATCCAGGATGAAATGACCTATCC
>CAZOXI010000657.1:0-2629 GCA_964583445.1 uncultured Bacteroidaceae bacterium
GCGGAAAAACAGAGATCTACATCCACCTGATCAGGGAACAAATTGAACTGGGTAAACAGGTATTGTATCTTCTGCCTGAAATTGCGCTTACGACTCAGATCATCAAAAGGCTGATGAAGGTATTCGGTGAAAAGGTTGGTGTGTACCACAGCAGGTACAGCGACAATGAACGTGTGGAGGTCTACCGGAATCTAGCCGGTCTCACAGAGAAGGAGCCTTATTCGGTCATCCTCGGAGTCCGTTCGGCAGTGTTTCTTCCTTTCCGCCAGCTGGGTCTTGTGATCGTGGATGAGGAACATGAAAATACATACAAACAGTATGATCCGGCGCCGCGCTATCATGCACGGGATGCAGCGACCATCCTGGGGTTATTCACCGGGGCAAAGGTCCTGATGGGTACAGCCACACCCGCTTTCGAGACCCTGTACAATACCATGTCGGGAAAATACGGACTGGTGAAGCTTACCCAGCGGTTCGGTGATGTGGAGCTCCCGGAAGTGGTTGTTGCAGACATTGCGCGAGCGCGCAAGCGGAAGCAATTGCGGTCACACTTCACCCCGGAACTGATCTCAGCGCTTGAGGAGGTCCTTGCCGGGGGACAGCAGGCTATCCTGTTTCAGAACCGAAGGGGTTATTCCAATTACCTGCATTGCGAGGATTGCGGCTATATCCTGAAGTGCGGGAGTTGCGATGTGAGCATGACCTATCATAAGTTTAGCAACGAGATGTTGTGTCATTACTGTGGTTCCAGGATACATGTGCCTGTACATTGCCCCGAATGCCACGGTTCCAATCTACGGATGCGTGGGTTTGGTACCGAGAAAATTGAGGATGAGATCGCCGCACAGTTTCCGGATGTAAAGGTAGGCAGGCTTGACCTGGACAAAGCAAAAAGCCGGCGCAGCTTTGAAAAATTGATCACTGATTTTGAGCACGGAAGGACGCAGATCCTTGTGGGAACGCAGCTGGTGACCAAAGGACTGGATTTTGACCATGTGGGACTTGTGGGAATCATCGATGCTGATTCGATGCTGAACTTTCCGGATTTCAGGGCGTTTGAGCGAAGCTTTCAACTGATGGTGCAGGTGAGTGGCAGGGCCGGGCGCAGGCAAAAGAGAGGGAAGGTGGTCATCCAGACCATGGACCCGGAACACCCGGTGATCCGGAATGTGCTTGACAACGCATTCGAACCGTTTTTCACCACACAAATGCAGGAACGGAAGATGTTCAGGTACCCTCCATACACGAGACTGATCAGGATTACGCTGAAGCACGAGATCCCTTCGATCCTGGATGGAGGCGCTGTTTCTCTGGCAAACGAATTGAGGGAGATCTTCGGTGGCCGTGTCCTGGGGCCGCAGCAGCCCATGGTGGGAAGAACCCATGGGAAATACATCAAACAGCTGATGCTGAAGATCGAAAAGGAGGCTTCTTTTGAGAAAGCAAAGGGGTTGATTGCTACGTTGCTTGATATTTTTTCCAAAAATCCGGTGTATAAGCAGATCCGCCTGACCGTTGATGTGGATCCATTGTAATTTTTATCTTTGTCGAAACTTAACGCATTATTCGGCATGTTTGAAACTTCCGCACTGAAGAAATTCTTTGAAAGCAGTACCAATCGCAAAGTCCTGATCATTGGAGATGTGATGATCGACACCTATCTGTGGGGAAAAGTAGACAGGGTCTCTCCCGAGGCACCGGTTCCTATTGTTTCCGATATTATCGAGGAGAACAGGCTGGGGGGAGCTGCCAACGTGGCGCTGAACATCAAATCCATGGGAGCCATACCCATCCTTTGTTCCGTGATCGGTGGCGATGAGCGTGGGACCGTTTTTCTGGATCTCCTGGAAGAGCAAAACCTTTCAGATGTGGGGGTCACCGTGGATGATTACAGGATCACCACCCAGAAGACAAGGGTAATTTCGGGTTTCAAGCACTTGCTGCGGATCGACGAGGAGATTGAGAATAACCTTTCCAGAAGCATTCAGAATAAATTCATCGAGATCGTACTGAACCTGATGGAAACAGGCGGGATCGATGCCATTATCTTCCAGGATTATGACAAGGGGGTGGTGACACCCTCCATTATTTCCAGGGTGAATACACTGGCAAAGAAGATGAAGATCCCTGTTATGGCCGATCCCAAATTCAGAAATTTCCATCATTACAGCGAGGTGACCGTGTTCAAACCCAACCTGAAGGAATTTCTGAAAGGGTTAAAGCTCGAAGCAAAGAAATCGGAGATCGAAAAGCTGGTCGCTGCCGGCGAGACATTCAGGGCAAAGCAAAAGATTGGAATCTTACTTGTTACCCTGGCGGATAAAGGGATGCTTGTTTTTGAAGAAGGGAAACATTTCTACATCCCGGCCAACACCAGGCGTGTTACAGACGTATCTGGTGCAGGAGATACTGTGATCAGTATTGCGGCCTTGTCGTATGCCAGTGGCATGAATGCGGAACAAATAGGGGCACTGTCCAACCTGGCTGGCGGGCAGGTGTGTGAGAAGTCGGGGGTTGTTCCGGTCAGCAGGGAACAGTTATCCCTTGAATGTGACAATTGGCTGCTGTATACTTCAGAGGCGAGAACTTAAGCCGGCTGATCGTCATCCTGGAAGAGGTAATGGTCACC
>CAZOXI010000658.1:0-2628 GCA_964583445.1 uncultured Bacteroidaceae bacterium
GCCCAATCCGCATAAACTCCCTTTGGCAGTCCAGTCGGCCAGGCTTTCAAGATCCTCCAGGTCCTTCATTGTCCCCTTCCCTTTCGTGATCCTTACCAGGATCTCCAGCATACGTTTTGTGCCGAGCCTGCAGAAGGTACATTTTCCGCAAGATTCATTCTGTGTAAAAGAGAGAAAATACTTTGCAATATCCACCATGCAATCCGTATCGTCGAGCACCACCATTCCTCCTGAACCCATCATGGCGCCCACCCCTGTCAGGGATTCAAAATCAATGGGTGTATCAGCCAGCCTTGCAGGGATACATCCTCCGGAGGGTCCGCCAATCTGAATCGCTTTGAAGGTGCGCCCGGGTGCCACCCCTCCGCCGATCTCCTCCACAACTTCGCGTATGGTAATACCCATAGGAACTTCAATCAATCCCCCGCGTGTCACTTTACCTGCAAGTGCAAACACCTTTGTCCCTTTCGATTTCTCGGTTCCCACTTTATTGAATCCATTGGAACTGTGCCTGAGGATATAGGCAATCTGGGCAAAAGTTTCCGTATTATTGACAAGTGTTGGTTTTTCCCATAATCCGCTAACAGCAGGAAAAGGTGGCCGCATCCGCGGGAACCCGCGCTTGCCTTCAATGGAGGCAATGAGTGCGGTCTCCTCGCCACATACAAACGCCCCTGCCCCCTGGTAAATCCGCAGGTCGAAACGATACCCCGAATCCAGGATGTTTTCTCCAAGATAGCCATGTACATAGCATTGGTCAAGCGCCTCCTGCACCCGCTGAACCGCAAGGGGATATTCTGCCCGAATATAGAGAATTCCTTCATCTGCACCCACGCTGTATCCTGCAACGATAATCCCTTCAATGATCCTGTAGGGATAAGACTCAAGCAGCATCCGGTCCATAAACGCTCCCGGATCTCCTTCATCTCCATTACATATTACGTATTTCTTCGGTCCTGCCTGGTCGGCTACCAGCTGCCATTTGGTTGCGGTGGGGAAGCCTGCTCCACCTTTCCCCCGTATACCGCTTTCATTCAGCTCATCAATAATTTTCTGCGGGTCTTTTTCAAGGCTCTTCCGCAGTGCCAGGAATCCCTGCCGTTCCTTGTATTCGTTGATGTCCACCGGGTTGATCACACCACGGTACTCAGTGGCAACAGGTACCTGTCGGTCGAGAAAAGCTGCGACATGTTTCTCCCTGACATTCAATGAATACCTGTCAACGCCCGACCACTTACCGTCATCCACCACATTTTCCAGCACATTGATTACCTGTCCTTTTACCCGATTCCACAAGCTGGTAGGCTTAAAGTGCTGTCGCACGATCTGATCCACGTCCACGGATTTCACGTGTGAATACAGAACAGGTTCTCCCTCGACAGGAACTACTTCCACCAGCGGGACCTGGTGACACATGCCTACACATCCGACATGTTTAAGTTTCACATTCAGGCTGTTCCTGTCGATCGTATTTTTTACGGCATCCCTGATCTCATCGCTTCCACTGGCCACACAGCACGATCCCAGGCCGATCCGGATCTCGCCCTGTATCTCTTCTCCGCTGGCTTTCCTGAAACGTTGTTTCGTACCACCGTCCTTTGCTTTCTCGAAATCCTCCAGCACCCCTTCAACCGCTGCTGAGGCAACATGTCCGTATGTGATGTTATCGATTTGCACAACCGGGGCAAGGGTACAGCATCCCAGGCAGTTTACTTTCTCCACGGTGTATTTCCTGTCTTCGGAAGTATCTGCACCTCCCTCCATGTTCAGTTTCCTGCGGATAGAATCGTATACCTGTTCTGCTCCTTTCACATGACAGGCTGTCCCCACACACACCTTGACCATATGTTCTCCTGCAGGTTTGAACCTGAATTGAGAATAAAAACTTGCCACACCGGTGATCATTGCAGGGGTAATATCCGAGACTTCACAAACACGGCGCAGGGCCGCTTCCGGAAGATAATTGTATTTTCCCTGTATTGCCTGCAGCACAGGGATCACAGCCGACTGGTCACGCCCAAGTTCTCTTACGATCTGGTCAATATCCTTGTATTGTTCTTCCATCTTCACACCTCCGCTATGCTTCTTCTAATTGCCTATACAGTATAAACTTTCACTCCCCCTGATATATATCCTTCCATCAGCAAATGCCGGGATCGCATAAGATGCTTCTCCAAGTTCAGGCTGGCTGACAATGGTCCCTGACCGGTCTGCCTTCATGATATGCATCACGCCGTCATTGTCCATGATGTACAATTTCCCATCCACCACCATGGGTGAGCTGTAAAGGGTTGCACCGAAATCCTGTTCCCAGACCTGTTCACCTGTTTTGGCATCATAACACGCAAGCACTCCATAGCTTGTTGCGAGGTAAAGCAGACCATTGTGGGCCACGGGACTGGCTGCTTCGGAGAGGTAATCGTAATTTTCCCACTGAACTTCGGCACCCGGTTCGGGGTTGATGGCTACCAGGCTGGCATATTCGTTGTTCGCAAAAACGAGCCCGTCTTCATACGCACATGAGGGTCCGACCTCGCCCATCATCACGGCCAATTTCCAGATTTCCTCCCCGGTCTCCACATCATAGCCTGCCACAAGCGGATCGGTATTGGTCACCACTTGCATTTT
>CAZOXI010000659.1:0-2626 GCA_964583445.1 uncultured Bacteroidaceae bacterium
TTCTTCGCCTTGCGCAGCTACCTGTGGAAGATGGGTGATGGCGATCACCTGGCGGCCTCCTGACATGCGTTTCATGATCGCACCCATTTTCTCGGCAATCTCGCCGCTGACCCCGGCATCGATCTCGTCGAAGATCAGTGTGGGCAACCCTTTGAAATCGGAAAGCAGGCTTTTGATCGTCAGCATCAACCGGGAAATTTCGCCCCCGGAGGCCACCTTCGATATCTCTTCAGGAGGTGCCTGCCTGTTGGCGGAAAAGAGGAACCGAATATCATTCATCCCATTCCGGTCGGGAGTTTCTGTAAGATCCACCTTCACCCTGAATGAGGCATTGGGAATACCCAGTTGACTGAGCTGGGCAGCAACCTTCTGCTCAATGAATGAACCAGTTTTCTTGCGTCCAGCGTGAAGTTTACCTGCCAATTCCACCAGCCACTCCTTTAGTTGATCTGCTTCCACCTGCAATTTTTTTAAGTGTTCATCGGAAAAGGTGATGGCGGTAATTTTTTCATTCAGAGCATCCTGCAGTTCCAGCAGCTCATCGACATCTTTCATCCGGTGCTTTTGCAATAAACTATACACCAGGTCGACCCGATCCTTCAACTCCTGCAGTTTTTCCGGATCATATGAAATATTTTCTGCCACAGTGGCCATTTCTGCTGCGACATCCTTTAATTCGATGTATACTGACTGGAGCCGTTCTGTAAACTCTTTGGAGGGGGCATGCACCTCCCTGATTTTCTTTTGCAGCTGCAGTGCTTCGTTCAACAGGTGGAGTACCTGTCCTTCCCCCGCGATTGCCTCCCCGGATGCGGTAAGAGAAAGTTTGATCTCCTCGGCATGTTCGAGCTGTTGCATTTCCTGCTCCAGTATTTCCATTTCGCCTGGCTTCAGTTTTGCAACAGCCAGCTCATCATATTGGAACTGGTAGAAATCGAGTTCTCCGCTGATCTTGTCGATCTCCTCTGTTTGCGAACGGAGGGAAGCCATCGCTTTCAGGTAGAGGTCGTAGGTCTGACGATACCTGTTCAGATCGCTGTCATTTCCCGCAACATAATCCACCACGTTGAGCTGGTAGATATGGTCGCTCAGCTGCAGGCTCTGGTGTTGTGAATGGATATCCACCAGCTGGTCACCCAATTCTCTAAGGACCTGGAGATTGACCGGAGTGTCATTGATAAAGGCACGTGATTTTCCACCAGGCAGGATCTCCCTGCGCACAAACGTATCCTCATCGAAATCCAGGTCATGTGCATCAAAAAAATCCTTATGGTGTCGGCCAATCCTGAACTGTCCTTCTACGATGCATTTTGCATCCTTTTTTAACAGGACAGCAGTATCGGCCCGCTGTCCCAGGATGAGGGAAAGTGCACCCATCAGTATTGATTTCCCGGCACCGGTTTCTCCTGTAATGGTGATATAACCCGACCTGAACCCGATTTCCAGGTTCTCGATCAGTGCATAATTACGGATCTTCAGGTTGCTGATCATCAGAAATCTATTCCGGTATTATCCTGCAGGATAGCTTCGTATTTGTTTTTATTGCTTTGGTCGATTTCGGTCAGGATTGCGAAGACCCTGTTCTTTTCTTCCGGAACGGATTCAGAAAAAATCTTCACAAATTCATCTGCTTTGGCATCGAATACCAGCCGCAGCACATGCATATATGGATCCGGCCTGTCGCGGTACACTTTCTGCAGCAATTCCAGTGACTTGGCGATCTCCGCTCTTCCCTCGGTCACCTTGGAATCCATCACATCGAGTCCGTGCCTGTGGTACCTGTAATAGAATTCACGCACAGGCGCATACTCCTCATCGATCATATCCTTGATCAGCCAGTACCTGTTTTTATGCGACATGTCATCCACCGGTTTCCAACCCTTTTGATTGGCATTCTGTGCATTGATCACGATCTTTTCCGCATTATCATAATACGGTGTTCCTCCTTCATACGAAAATGAATCGTAGTCGAGTGCAATAATAAAATAGGCATAGAATGCCAGTAACGATGTCAGGTTCGAGGTATGTGAATTCAGGTCGAATTCCAGCGGTTCAAATTCGATGTACCTGAATTGAATATCGTTATCCACGAAGTTGAACATGGTAGTATAGTAGTTCGTATTGAACACCGGGCGACGTGACTGGATCTGCAGGGTACCCCGAAATTCATCGGCCGACAACTGCTCTGTGATGTTGAACATCAGGTTGCATTCAATACGCTCCTCGATCCCGTATACATGATCGGTCCACACCCTGTTGTTCATAAATTCGAAGATCGCATTCTGCATGGTCTCAAACACCTGTTTGTTGGAGCCCGATATTTTCTGACTCACCACCTGCACGTTACATTTCAGCTCCTGTGCATTGATTCCGCCGATGATCAGTAAAAGTGATATGGTTAACAGTATTCTACGCATCATTCAATAGGTTAATGGTCTTTTCGACAATATCTCGTGCAACATCCCGCTTTTTTTTCAGATCAAATGCCTCGATCCGTCCCTTTTTGTCGATCATTGTGATCCTGTTGGTCTCTGTTCCAAACCCGGCACCTTGATCTTCCAGTGAATTCAGGACGACCAGGTCGAGGTTTTTCCTTTTCAGTTTACTTTTTGCATTCTCCAGGCCA
>CAZOXI010000660.1:0-2612 GCA_964583445.1 uncultured Bacteroidaceae bacterium
ATTAAACAAGCTATCTTTTATCTTTTTTTGCACAAATCGCTCGATCTAGGTATAACTATAATTCAGATAAAAAAGCATTTTCACCGGCCCAAAGGGAAACATATATTCTTCTGAATAATCAATTGGTCAGCTATAAGGGGAACAGATCGTTCACGCGTAAATTCGCGCATGATCACAGAACGGTAATTAAGGCATATCTCCGCAAGAACAGAATGAGGGTCAAACACGCGACAGACAATGAGATGGAACGTCTTATTCAGTTGATCAATTCCCTGGATGGTTAGGGAACAAGTAACAACAATGTCATGAACAGACTAATCATATCAGTGTTCCTTCTTGTTACTTTTCATGTAGCATTCAGTCAAACAGACACCCTTGCAACTACTGAAAAATTTGATAGTGTTTCATTTGCTGAATTCGTGCAACATATTGAATCTGAAAGTGATATTGTATTTTATTTCAAAGAAGAATGGATCAGTGATGTTGTTCTTTCCGTCAACAATCGTTCTCCATTCCTGCCGCAGCTAAGCACGCAGCTGATGCAAAAAAGAATAAGCCTGTACACTGAAGGGAACAGTATAATTTTGGTTCAAGGAGCAGCACCCGTTACCAAATTACCCGAATTCAGAATAAATGAAAAACCTGTTCTTGTTCAGCCGAAAGAAAACGAAATAACCGTTACAGAGAAAGGTTACCTGCAAAGCCAAAAAACAGCCTCGTCAGAAGTCCTTACCATTGGAGACGAGCGTAAAGCAATTCCCGGGAAATATTGTAGCGTAAAAGGTAAACTTAAGGATGCGGCAACCGGAGCCCCTGTCATAGGCGCTACGGTGTATATTGAAAAAACCCAATACGGCGTTGTCACCGATGTGGATGGAAATTTTCAAATGAACTTGAAAACAGGTGATTATACTGTCCACATTACGCATGTTTCCATGAAAGGCATGGAATACCTCTTTCACGTTTATTCCAGCGGATCGGTAGTATTAGAAATGCACAAGGCGCTTAAAGAATTAGATGAGGTGGTGATTTCAGCCTCGCTGAATGACAATATCAAAGGGATGCAGATGGGTTATGAACGGATCACTGTGAAATCCATTAAGGAAATCCCCCTTGTCCTGGGCGAAAGGGACATCATAAAGGTTGCCACTATGCTCCCGGGTGTTGAGAGTGTTGGTGAGGGCGCTTCCGGAATCAATGTCAGGGGAAGTGCAGCCGACCAGAACATGTTTTACCTGAATAAAATTCCCGTTTACAACACTTCTCATTTATTTGGCTTTTTTACTTCGTTCAGCCCGGATATCATTAATGATTTTACACTTTACAAAAGCAATATACCTGCAAAATACGGGGGGCGACTGGCTTCTATTTTTGATATTACCACCAGGCAGGGAAATAAAAAGAAATTCCACGGACAGGGAGGCATCAGCCCGGTAACGGCACACTTTTCATTTGACGGACCCATTATCAAAGACAAGACATCGGTGATCGCCAGTTGGCGAAGCAGCTATTCCGACTGGATATTTGACAGGATAGAAACTTTTGAACTTCAGAACAGCGATGCCTTCTTCTATGATGCTTCGCTGGGCGTAAATACTGATATCGATGATAAAAACACGCTTAAAGTGTTTGGATATAAGAGTTTCGATACATTCTCCCTGTTAGGTAAAAACGACTATTCCTATTCCAATACAGGCACTTCGGTTTCCTGGAAACATATTTTTAAATCGGCACTCACGGTGGACGTTTCCTCGGCATATAGCCGGTATAACAATGGATTTACAGAAAAATCAAATGAAACAACTGCATATACGCACAATTACAGGATCGAATCCATTGAATCAAGAGCTGATTTCAGGTTTCTGAGCAGGAATAATCACCAGATGCTGTTCGGGCTCAATTCAACTTACTATAAAAATAACAGGGGAGATAAACTACCATTCGGGCCTGAATCCAACCTGAAGCCTGTTGCGCTTGGCAGTGAAAATGGACTGGAGCTGGCGCTTTATTTTTCAGATAAAATTGAGCTATGGGATAAGCTAAGTGTTTCGGCGGGAATACGGTATAGCTTTTTTGCAGAACTGGGTCCAAAGGAAAAATATGAATACTATGATAGTTTCAAGGACATCAATAATGTAAGGTCAATTACAAATTATAAGAGAGGTGATCTTATCCATCATTATTCAAAACCAGAAATAAGAACCTCATTGAATTATTCTGTTGCACCGAACATTTCTGTAAAAGCTTCTTACAACAGGTTACAACAATACATTTTCATGCTGAGCAATACCATTGCAATCTCTCCAATTGATCAATGGAAGTTAGTGAGTTCTCATATTGCTCCTCCCCAGGTCGACCAGGTGGCAATTGGATGGTACCATAATTTTTTTCAAAACAGGTTGGAAACCAATGTTGAATTTTACCAGAAATGGATCAATAATATCGTAGAATACAAAGACGGGGCCGATTTCCTTTCTCCATACCCAATTGAAACACAACTTTTACAGGGTGTACAGAATGCAAGGGGATTGGAGCTGATGGTAAAAAAGAAAAATGGAAAACTCACCGGATGGCTTTCTTATGCGTATTCAAAATCTTCTGTAATGGTTGAT
>CAZOXI010000661.1:0-2601 GCA_964583445.1 uncultured Bacteroidaceae bacterium
CCCTGATCTTCACAGAGAATCCGGCATTCGGGTCACCCCCTTTTTTGTTGATGCTTACACCTGCGATCTTTCCCTGCATGGCCTGGATGGGATCGGTGAGCACCCCCTGGTTCAGCTCATCAGAATCAATACTGGCTACGGCGCCGGTTTTGTCACTTTTCTTCTGCACACCATAACCGATCACAACCACCTCATCAAGCGCCTGTGTCTCTTCAGTGAGTGCGACATTGATCTCTGTCTGATCTTCCACAACAACTTCTTCGGAAGTGTATCCTACATAAGAGAATACAAGGGTAGTGCCGGGAGAGACTGTGATGGTATAGTTACCGTCGAAATCGGTCACCGTTCCGAGGGTTGTTCCCTTGGCAACAACAGTAACTCCAGGAAGTGGAGTACCGTTTTCTTGATCCGTAACTTTACCGGTGATGTTCATTACCTGAGCTGATATATATAAAGGAATGCTCAGCATCAGAAACATCAGCAGCCTTCGGATTGTAAATATTTTATGCTCCATAGTTAATATTTAAAAGGGTAATTTGACAGATCTCTGAAAACACATCCGATAAAAATTTCTTCTCAATTTTTTAAAAGGTTTAACATTAAAAGCACGGCAAATTAAGGAAAACTTAACATGATGGAAGTGTCAGGATACCCTCAAACCGGCAAAAATCTCCGCAATCGTTTCCGCAAACGTTTGCGAAAGGTGGTTTTGTTGAACATATTTGTTTGTGCGGTTGACCGGGCGGTTCATATTTCAGGTTCCCAACCGGAACAAATCGTCATAAAATTCTGTATATTTATGAAGTCGAAATGAATGAATGGCACAACCTGTTACCATAAAAGATATCGCCAGGGAGCTTGGGGTTTCCCCCTCTACTGTTTCACGTGCGCTGAAGGACCATCCCGACATTTCTGCGGCTACCAAACAACAGGTGCAGGAACTGGTTGACCGGCTTAAATATAAACCCAACGCCATCGCACTCAGTCTGCGGAGCCAGAAATCCAATGCGATTAGTGTAATCGTGCCACAGATTGTACATCATTTCTTTTCATCGGTGATCTCCGGGATCGAGGAGGTGGCCCAGGGACATGGATACAATGTGATGATCTTCCAATCCAATGAGCAGTACGAGCGGGAGGTGGCAATTACCCAGGCCATTGAGTCCAATCGTGCCGAGGGCGTGCTGGTATCCATCTCCAAAACGACCAAACAGTTCGGTCATTTCAGGGAACTGACAGACAAGGATTTTCCATTGGTTTTCTTCGACCGGGTTTGCGAAGAACTGGAGACCGACAAAGTGGTCGTAGATGATTTCAACGGGGCAATGAACGCAGTGGAATACCTGCTGAATACAGGTTGCAGACGCATTGCACACCTGGCAGCTCCGCAACATTTACTGATTGGTTACCGCAGGCAGCGGGGCTATATTTCTGCACTGGAGAAGAATGGGATCGAGCTGGATGATGACCTGATCGTGAAATGTGATACCATTGAGGAGGCCGCAGAGGTGATCCCCAGGCTGATGTCCCTGCCCAATCCGCCGGATGCCATTTTTGCGGTGAATGACATGACTGCCGCCGGGACCATCAATGCACTTAAAAAGTTGAATTACAGGATACCTGAGGACGTTTCGGTGATCGGTTTCACCGACGGCCTGGTATCTACAGTGACCGATCCACCGCTAACAACCATCAGTCAGCATGGTTTTGAGATCGGCAAGAAAGCAGCTGAGATGCTTCTGGACCGGATCATGCACCCGGACGCGGCCAGGAAACCTTCCACAGAGGTGATCAAAACAGAACTGGTGGTTCGCGGAACTACGAAAACACCGGTAAAGGCATCGTGAAATGATCGTCTGAACACTTTTACTAAAAATTTTTTAAGGTGTTCCGCAATCGTTTGCAATCTAATGTTTCGCAATAATAACAGTCCTTTCAGAAAAATTTATTGTAAGAAAAACTTGCTTTGTAAATGCATTTTTTAATACATTTGGGCTGGACTTAGGTCCATCCGATAAATGATTTTTACATACAGATCTCTGAAATCACAGGAATTGTGGTCAGGGATTTTTTTGTGCCTGCCTGTTAGCATTTCCGACATAATTGTATGAACAGTGCTGCATCCTGGGAAAATTGTTTTCCACGGATTGCAAAAAATAAAATAACTATGAAAAAGCCACGGCTCAGCTTCTGGCAGATCTGGAACATGAGTTTCGGATTTTTGGGAATCCAGTTTGGATTCGCATTACAAAATGGGAATGTCAGCAGGATCTTTCAGACCCTGGGAGCAGAAATTGAGAGTATTCCGATTTTGTGGATCGCTGCACCGGTAACGGGGCTGATCATTCAGCCCATTATCGGACATATGAGTGACAACACATGGACACGTCTTGGACGCCGACGGCCATTTTTCCTGGTAGGTGCGATCCTGGCCTCCATTGCACTGATCATCATGCCCAATTCCCCCTACCTCTGGTTTGCTGCCGGAATGCTCTGGATCATGGATGCTTCGATCAACGTATCCATGGAGCCATTCCGGGCATTTGTGGGAGATATGATGCCGGATGACCAGCGCACCATCGGGTTCACCATGCAGAGTTT
>CAZOXI010000662.1:0-2589 GCA_964583445.1 uncultured Bacteroidaceae bacterium
TTGCGCTTAAAAATGAAATGTTAAGTACAGCTTTAAAAAACGATTAAAACAGCTACGTTTCGCCAATCACTGTTAATAGCTGAAGGCACCGTTATCGCTGCTCTTCTGATCCATCAATATATTTTGCAAATCTTATTGGCTCACTTCCATGTACAGGGTCAAGCCGGTCCCAGGGCCAGCCACCAAACCTGGTCTCCGTGTAATCCTGGTAGGCTTGCTGTATCTCACTGCGCGAATTCATCACAAATGGACCATATTGTGCAACGGGTTCAGCGATGGGTTTTCCCTGCAGAACCAGGAATGTGGAAGAACGATCTCCATTGACCACCTCCAATGCCTGGTCCGTGCGCATCCTGGCCTGGTGTTTTCCGGGAAGAACCTGCCCACTGATGGTCAGCCCGTCGCCGTAATAATAGTAGATCGACCTGTTCAATTTTCCTTTTGCTGCCGGAATCTCAAGGGTTGCTCCCGGATCAAGCTCTGCAATCCATATTCCCACCTCGTTAGCGGGATCTGCGGCCCATGAATCCGGGGTGGGAGAGAGGGCAAAGGTTCCATTGTATTCACCGGCGATAACAAGTACCTTGCTGTGTTTGCCTGATGGGTCATTCGCATTGACGACAGGAATATCTTCGCTCCATAACATTTTATAATAGGGATCGACAAACTTGCTTTTTGCAGGAAGGTTGATCCATACCTGGAGCAACTCAAGTGGATTTTCCCTGTCTCTGTATATCAGTGGAAATATTTCTGAATGTTGAATGCCTTTGCCCGCAGTCATCCATTGTACGTCCCCGTTTCCATAGCGTCCGGATGCACCCAGGGAATCAGAATGGTCCACAAGTCCTTCCAGGGTAATGGTAACGGTTTCGAATCCCCTGTGGGGATGCACCGGGAAGCCTGGAACTTCTTCGCCATGATACATTCGGAATCCGTCCTTCACTACAAAGTCATTTCCTATATTCCGGCCTTTCAACAGGCCAGGATCGGGTCCCTGTCGCTCATTTCCCCTGGGGAACTGGTCATTATGATGTGCACAAAAGATGAAGGGATCATGCAGTTCCCAGTGAAACCCCAGTGGCTTAAGATCATATATATTGTCCATGTTCGTTGATTTTTCATAAATATAGCAGAAAAATCAAACGATCCCTAAAGAAGCAGACTTGGGCACCAATAAGAAAGTCCGGCAGATGTGCACCGGACTTTCATGATCAGATTAAAAATTGTTTACCGGATGTACTGGTTAATGATCGATTCGTAAAGTTCCTGTTTTCCACTGATCATGGAGGGTTCACCCAGCTTCATGGCCAGGTCGCGCAGGTCCCCGAGGGTCAGTTCTCCCTGTTCAAATTTAGCTCCTGCACCACTGTCAAAAGAAGCATACCGTTTTTTTCTTAAATCGATAAACCTGGAATTGTCAAGCAGATCGTGTGTGATCTCAAATGCCCTGGCGAAAGCATCCATTCCGGCAATATGTGCGATGAAAAGGTCATCCAGGTCCGTTGAGTTTCTGCGCGTTTTTGCATCGAAATTGACGCCACCTGAAGAAAAACCGCCCGCTTGAATGATCACGATCATCGCTTCGATCAGTTCATACAGGTTGATCGGGAATTGATCGGTATCCCAGCCATTCTGATAGTCACCCCTGTTGGCATCGATGCTGCAAAAAAGATCATTGTCTGCAGCTACCTGCAATTCATGTTGGAACGTATGTCCTGCAAGGGTAGCATGATTCACTTCGATATTGAGTTTGAAATCCTTGTCAAGTCCATGTTTCCGCAAAAATCCAATTACGGTAGCAGTGTCGTAGTCATACTGGTGCTTGGTGGGCTCCATGGGTTTGGGTTCGATCAGGAAGGGGCCGGTGAACCCGTTCTTCCGTGCATAATCTTTTGCCATGTGAAGAAACTGTGCGAGGTGCTCAAGCTCACGTTTCATATCCGTGTTCAGCAATGACATGTATCCTTCGCGACCTCCCCAGAAAACATAATTTTCACCTCCCAGGGCAATCGTGGCATCAAGCGCATTTTTAACCTGGGTGCCGGCAAATGCAAGGGCATTGAAATCGGGATTTGTAGAAGCGCCATTCATGTACCGCGGATGGGAGAATACGTTGGCAGTTCCCCATAATAGTTTTACTCCCGATGCCTCCTGCTTATCCTTTGCAAAGCCCACCATGGTCTGCAGGTTTTTTTCATATTCTGAAATGGATTTGCCCTCACTTACCATGTCGATGTCATGGAAACAATAATATGGGGTTCCAAGTTTAGTAAAAAACTCAAATGCCGCATCCAGCTTGTTTTTGGCCCGGGTAATGTCATCTTTCCCTTCATCCCAGGGAAATTTGATTGTTCCGGGTCCGAATGGATCCTCACCTGTGTCGCAGAAGGTGTGCCAGTAGGCCACAGCAAACCTCAGGTGTTCTTTAAGTGTTTTTCCCTTGATGACCTTATTTTCATCATAATACTTAAAAGCCAGGGGATTGTCAGATTCCCGCCCTTCGAATTGAATTTTGCCAATTCCTTTGAAGAATTCTTTATTTCCAGTTAAATAGTCCATAATATTTGTTGTATAGGTTTATTGAATTTC
>CAZOXI010000663.1:0-2588 GCA_964583445.1 uncultured Bacteroidaceae bacterium
AAAGTCCTTATCGGCCGGTCCCGCAAAAAAGTTCAGACAGCCATCAAACCCAAGTATGGCATCTCCCTGTTCCAGCACTGGTTTCACGGGAGCGAATACAAATACATCGTTGTATCCTTCTCCGTCCGTTATTGCCCTCAGCTCGGCAACGGGATCCTGAGAAGCGCCTGTATTTATATATCTGAGTTCAATGCCACGTGCCGCGAACTCTTCCACCGTATATAATTCAGCTGCCCGATCCAGGCGTGACTGATCAATATCTGTTACGACCATCAACGATGGCTTCCGGTCCTCACGCTTCAGCACATAGTTGATCGCAGCCAGTCCCATGGGACCCACCCCGGCCAGGATGGCCATTTTACCGCCGTCCACGATCTCCATTTCATGCACATAGCTTCCAGCTTTGGTATGATAATTTGCATGCATTGCACCGATCACGCAGCTGAGCGGTTCCGCGAGGGAAGCAGGATAAAAACCTGGCCCCTCATACACCATCAGGCAGTCCTGTACAAGGACATCTTTTGGTATGATCACGTAGGTGGCATCTCCGCCGATATACCTGTAGCTGTAGCCCGGCGCGCTCAGCACACCCATGGGGCCCTCCTCATAGTATATTGCTGGCTGTATGCTGAATTTCTGTCCGGGTGTAAACTTATCCCGGTAATCGTTGCCTACCTCGATGATCTCTCCGGCAAATTCATGACCGATGATCACCGGGTGGTCAGCGATATCATCCGGTACCCGTTTGTGATCCGTAGCCTGGTTCGCAGCCTTGTAGCTCGACATACACAGGCTGTCGGTTACAACCTTTGCCAGGATCTCATCATCAGCGATCGGCGGCAAATCGAATTCTTCAATGCGGATATCCTTTTTACCGTATAATCTTGCAGCTCTTGTTTTCATGGTTTTCTTCCTGTCGTTTCTATTTCTTTATGTTTTAAATCTTTAATCCCTGCTCCGGAGCACTTCCTCATCTGTATACATCACCAACCGGGTCCACCGCGCAAAGCTAAAATAACTTATGCCACCGCCTTAACTCAGCATGATCTGTCCCCCGGTGACGGGAATCGCCTGGCCCGTTTCGTATTCCTGTTCGATTGCATAAAAAGCGGCCTTTGCCACATCCCCCGTTCCACATCCCCGTCCGGCCGGTACTTGCTGTTCGTAAAAACGTTTCACATCCTGAATGGTTTTCGCACCCGGCACTTTTCCTGCTTCCAGGTATTGGACAAACAAGCCTGTTTTCGGATCTGACCAGAGCGGCCCTTCAAAAAAGTTTCCGGGACAGATGGAATTGACCTTGATCCGGTAGGGCATCAGCTCCAGTGCAAACGACTGGGTAAGCCCGATTCCGCCGAACTTTCCACCTGCATAGGCAAAATTCTTCCTGCTTCCGCTCAATCCTGATTTTGAATTGATCTGAATGATATCAAAAAACAATTTCTCATTCGCTTCCGCCTGGAGCTTCATGATCCGTGCCGCCGATCGCGCACAATTGAAATAACCTGTATAATTCACCTTCGTCATCAGCTCAAAATCCGCCGGGGACAATTCATCCAGCCCACCTGCCCGCAGGATTCCTGCATTGCTTATCATCACATCAACCCCACCGAAACTCAGTGCAGTTTCATTCACCAGGTTGTCTGCCGATGCAGCATCTGATACATCACATTCCAGGAAGTGCGCCTTGTTGGGCTGGCCTGCATCGTTCAACGTGCCGGCAAGTTCCTTTCCTTTCTCCGCATTCAGATCCGCGATCACCACATTGGCCCCTTCCCTGAAAAAACTTTCCGCAATCCCTGCTCCAAATCCCTGTGCACCCCCGGTAATGATGACCACCTTGTTTTGCATACGCCCGGGACAACAGGTCTCCGTCTCAGCTCCCCGGCTTTCTTTTTCAGCGTAAAGATCTCCGGCTGAACGCCCCACGGCAAAGTCCCCGATGCCTTCCATCCGGATCATGGAAGGCATACCGGATGCCTGTACATATACACCAATCCATTCTTTCAATTGTTCGAGGGTGTATGCGTCTTTGGTCCGGATCACCAGTGTATTTCCCGGGCTGGCACCTTTCCCTGCGATGGGTTCTTTCCCTGGAGCGGATCCAATCCCTGTTCCGGATGCTGTCCCCATAGTGGACCCTGTACCTGCGGCGGTTCCAGTTCCGGTTTCGGTTGCTGTCCCGGTACTATTCCCCGCTTGCACCATTTTCAGCGACACCAGGCCGTCCGCTGAGAGCAGTGACCTGAGAAGACAAATGATCTCATAATCTTTACTTGCTGTTAGCTTCATGCTTCAATGTATTAAAGGTTTGGATCAGGGCAGTGCCCAGTCGTATCAGCACTTCACGGCTTCCGGGAATAGGTGTTCCTTCGGGATCCAGGAACCCATGCTCCCCATTGGCGACCATGTATTGGTGACCGGCGATCAGCGCGGCTCCTTCAAAATTGATTTTTGCCAGGAGACCGGAAAGGCTCCGCTTTTCTTTATCAAACAGTTGGATGGGAAGGAGGTCCGGGGAATTGTGTTCACTTCCCATGCTCACGAGGAAACCGTGGTCTGAGAAGAACGTAGCATAATCCACCAGG
>CAZOXI010000664.1:0-2586 GCA_964583445.1 uncultured Bacteroidaceae bacterium
GGCATTGGTGAACCCTACCAGCAGCGAAAGGGTCACCATGTCTGGATCCCTGTAATGCCTGGCCTTTGATCCCCACCTGGTCCGTTGCTGTAAAAATTTTAGCGGTCCCGCGGAGGGTGATGTCATCACGACCATGCCGGGTTCTGACATCAATTGAATGTTTCTCCGGCTTTTTTTCGCCTTCTCCAGCAGGAATACATCGTCACCTGAGACATGCGGTATTGACAGGAGTGCTGCTTCCGATTCCCTGAAAACATCTTTACTGTATGAAAGATTAGCACCGCTGCACATCACCGGGCGGGCAGCCGCCGCAGCTGCCAATCCTGTAGCTGTCAGGCTGAAATGCTCCAGTGCTTCCAGCCTGCTCCAGATGCTTTTGCCGGCCTGCACCACTACCGGACCGATAACCAGGTCGGCACCGAATGCGGAATAGCGAACATGACCGGAAATAAAGCACTCCGGTAGTCGGCAGTCCGCATCTGTCTGAATGATACAGTCACCTGTAGCTGCTTCAATCCCTGCAGCGACAGCATGTTTTTTTCCGGTCACATGCCCGGGAAGTTGCAGGATGCGGAAAGCCGGGTGTTCCTGGCAGAACTGTTCGATAAAGGTAACAGACCGGTCCGAAGAATGGTCGTCGACAAATATTACCTCGTAATCCGGTAATTGGTGATCCTGTGTCAACAGGTCTTTGAACATGGAATGAAGATGCTGCTCCTCGTTCCTTACTGGTATGATCACCGATACTTTTACAGGGATGTGCCCCCGTTCATCATGCTCCGGTCCGGTGTAGCGGGAATAAGAAATCAGATACCACAGGAACAGGATACAGTAAAGAAGAATCACCAGCGCTACTGAAAGAACCAGACCAACAGGCATCAGCTGAGTCTTTTGTCCAGGATTTCAAAGAGGCCCGGAAAGTTGATGGGCTTGGTCACAAAATCAGTACAACCCGCATCCAGGCAAGCTGCTTTATCATCCTCAAATACATTCGCAGTAGCAGCAATGATCGGCACCTCTGTATTGATCTTTCGTATGTCTTTTGTTACCTCAAGCCCACTCATGCCAGGTAATTGTATATCCATAAGGATCAGGGAAATATCCGGATGACTCTTGAACAGTTCCATTGCCTTCAGTCCGTCTGATGCATGAACAATCTCCAGGTTGGACCTGCTGAAATGCGCCTCAAGTAATTTATACGACATGAAGTTATCTTCAACCACCAGAATCTTCTGTCCGCTAAAAACTTTCATACTACAAAGCTACTAATTAACCCAGTAAGATACCAACCAAAGTGGCCGAAAGAAGTGCTGCAAGCGTACCCGCCAATAATGCCCGCATGCCGAGACGTGATAGCTGAATTCGTTTCCCGGGTGCGAGTGCGCCAATACCCCCGATCTGTATACCGATAGAAGCAAAATTTGCAAACCCGCACAACATATATACCGACATAATGATTGACTTGGGATCAGAAAAAAGACCCGCTGCTTTCATATCTGAAAGGCTGATGTAGGCCACAAATTCTGTCATGATAAGTTTCTTGCCCAGCAGGGAACCGGTAAGGGTGATGTCCTCCAGGGGCACGCCGATAAGCCACATCACCGGCGCCAGTCCATAACCCAGCAAAAATTCCAGGCTAAGCTCATCATAATTTCCATTGGTCACCCTTGCCACCAGGTCATTCAGCGTGGTCCAGTCACCAACCTTTACAAAAACAAAATTAATCAATGCGATAAAGGCAATGAAAACCAGCAGCATCGCCGCTACATTCACAGCAAGCCTGAGTCCCTCTGATGTTCCATTGGATATGGCGTCAAGTACATTCTTTCCGATATTCTCCTGGGTTACATTGATGGATTTATCGACCTTATCCGTATTGGGGACCAGGATCTTTGAAATCACTACCACGCCAGGCGCGGCCATAACCGAGGCTGCCAGCAGGTGTTTCGCAAAGATCAACTCCTGCTCGGGTAATCCTCCCCCGAGAAACCCGATATAGGCGGCAAGCACTCCTCCTGCCAGCGTGGCCATTCCCCCGGACATTACCAGCATGATCTCCGATTCGTTTAGTTTTTCAAGGTAGGCTTTGATCATCAGGGGTGATTCGGTCTGTCCCAGGAAAATGTTACCGGCAACGGAAAGACTTTCAGCACCGGACAACCCCATGGCCCTTGACATCAGGTAACTCAGTCCACGTACAATATACTGGATCACCCCCAGGTAAAAAAGCACGCTGGTGATGGCAGAAAAAAAGATAATGGTAGGAAGAATATTGATGGCAAATGTTTGTAATGGTTTGGCAATATCCCCCTCAGCACCGCTCCCGAACAGGAATTTCGTTCCAACGCTGGTAAAAAAGAGGATCTTCACAAAGATCTTTCCCACAAATTCAAACACGGTCTGTATTACAGGGACGTATAAAATACCAACAGCAAGAATCAACTGTATGAGAAGTCCGATACCCACGGTTCTCCAGGAAATCGCCCTCCTGTTCTTGCTGAAAGCCCATGCAATGGCAATCAGCACAAACATTCCCAGCAATCCCCTGAGGATCTTTTCAATGCTGAACCGGAACCCGATCCGGCT
>CAZOXI010000665.1:0-329 GCA_964583445.1 uncultured Bacteroidaceae bacterium
ATATATCTTTCCTGATATTGGAATAGGCGTTCATTGGATTTGCAGCCATTTCCCAATTGTTTAAATCATTGAAAAGACTGATCCCATCAATGGGGCCTGATACTTCTTTTGTAATGGGCCCCCTTCCGGCCATGTTCGACTGTCCGAGTGCAAAGAAAAGATCTAGGTTTGGAACCCTGTTAAACAGGATTGTGTATGTATTTTGAACGTTTCCGTCATACGAAGTAACCTGAATGGTTGCCGTCCGCTCACCTTCTGAGCCATTTATATCTATCGGTTGAGAGGTGGTTATTTCCGATACCAGGCTCACCGGCTCAGGGCTCACATGC
>CAZOXI010000665.1:339-2586 GCA_964583445.1 uncultured Bacteroidaceae bacterium
CTGAAGCCAGGCAGGCGGCGCTGGAGGCAGTCATCACAGACTCCGGGATGTCCACCACCATGTCTTTCGTGTTATTATCGAAGGGGTTCCAGAAAACACCGTTGATCCTGATGCCATACAGATCCGCATTGTTTCGGGCTGCAGCTTCATCATATTGATACCCGGATGGCCAGTTGTCGGTCCGGAAAGGGGAGGCCGGCAGATTTGCACCATTCACCAGGTTACACTCGGGATTTTTCGACCATCCGTAGCGCGCTGCCACTGGTTCGGAAACAGCATCGGATGATATCGCTAGTGTACTGTCATTGATGATCACTGCATCTGCAGCAACGAAATTCCTGTCTGCACCGGAAACCACAAAGCCTTTTAATTGCGCTCCATCTTGACTTGCTTTCAGACTTGTGCCAACATCTGAGAGATGAACATACACTTTACCTTCGCTTACATAGCTTCCGGAAGGGATTGGGCTCGTGCCCAAAATATCCTTTCCATAGGTATGCTCAAGGGCAAGCAGGCCCAGCCGTTCACCAATCGGTTTCTTGTTTTTCGGGTGACTCCTGGTGCTGGCATCACTGTTATCGGGATCCTCATTGGTATCAATACTGACTGCCATTCCGATATTTTCAACGTCCTCGTACAATAGTTGCAGTTGCTGATCCCTGGTATCCTGCCAGTTTCCCTCTTCGTACAAACGGCTGGATGCAATTCCCATGTTAAAAAGTTGTACGTAATAGAAGGGGAGTGGGCCCATATTCCACTGCGATCGCCAGTCATCTATCAGGGCTTCCATCATGCGTGCATATTCCAGCCCTCTTTTGGTATTGCTTTCCCCCTGGTAAAATATAAATCCTTTAATGGGCGTGGAAGTGAATGGATGTATCTGTCCATTATAGTGGATGGAAGGATAATTCTTGTATGCATCAGCTGCTTCAGGATCCTTCTGCTCCTGGCGTGCCCTGACCCTGAACAGTTCCTCATCGGAGATGATCTTCTCCTGGCTCATCCATGTCTCGATCTCTGTACCTCCACGGTATGACTGGATGATTCCGATAGGTATGTTTTCACTGAGGTGTACATTAAGTGCAAAAATATAGGCCACCGCGGAAACATTATCGCCTGTTGTTTCGGAGTTGCATTCAATCCAACCTACGGAAGAATCTCCTGCATCATCCAGCGGCGAGGTTGCCATTTGGTAGGAAGCTCTAAAAGACCGTATCTGCGGGTAGAGGTCTGCATTGGCAATGACCTCATCCGCTTCAATAAGATGACTCACCTTTTTTTGCATGTTGGACTGGCCTCCTGCAAACCATACATCCCCCACAAGAACATTGTCAAGCAGGATATTGCTTTCCGGTGTGTCTTCAATTTGAATGTTGATTGAGCAGGGTGTTGCGGTCGCCTCGCGGGCAGGGAATGTCAGTTCCCATTTTCCGGTAATTCCCGTTTCCACTGTATCCCGACTGACTGTCCCGTTGCCCTCGAATGTACCAATAATACTGGCACCCATTTCGGCCCATCCCCAGAGTCTGACAGGGACGTTTCTCTGTACAACCATGTTCGGGGTGATGAAGCGGGGCAAAACAATAATGTTTCCTGAAGCCATGCCGGGAGCAGGTGTGAGTGCGATATCGTCAATCATGGTTCGCGGTGTAGAGGAAGTTCCTTCATAGCTGAAACGGATCATCGCTTGCCTGGGCTCGTTAATCACCAGTTTTTGAAGAGCAAGGGTATCTGCCTTATCCTCCCCGCTGTAGGATGGAATGCGTCCGTCGGCAGGTGTGTATGTTTCCAGGACGGTCCAACTCGCACCGCGGTCTGTACTGATGGATACAAGCAAAGATTCATCATCAGTCTTGGAAAATTTTGCAGCAAATGTCAGCGTGCCAGCAGAAGAAAACACAGGGCTGTCAAGATGCCCCTTTACGTTGCTGCTATTAATATAGATTCTGAAGCCATTTATACCGGGGTACAGACCATAATCGCCGCGCGAACTGGTTGCATAAATTCCTCCACCGGCAGACCAGCCATCAGGACGAGCACTTCCGCTGCCAAGGAAACCAATTTTGCAGAAATAAACTGATCTTGCCACGGCCACCTTGTAAGTTGATGATTTGCTGGCATCGGCAGAAGTGACGGTAAACTGAATGGTGTCGGAAGACCCGGGATCCGGATCCGGTTGAGCGGCAATAACTACAGAAGCATCCGGGTGAAGGGGTTCTACGGTAATGCTGACGGGATCCTCCAGGG
>CAZOXI010000666.1:0-2583 GCA_964583445.1 uncultured Bacteroidaceae bacterium
AAGGTATTCGAGGTAAGAATCGAGCTGAATGAAAATGACACCATTCTCCGGCCATCCATGACTACCAGTAACCGCATCATTACAAATGTATTGCAAGAGGTATTGTACCTGCCCCTTGAAGCGGTAAGGTCAAATGATACATTGTCTTATGTATTTACCCCTGGCAAAGTGCGCCAGATTGTTGTGCTGGGTGAATCAAACGAGAACTCCATTGTCATTGAACAAGGATTGAAGAAGGGTGATGTGGTGTATCTTTCCACTCCTGATGATCCGGATTCCTATAAATTTTCAGGCCTGGAGCTCATGGAAGTCATCAGGCAAAAAGAAGCGGAAGAGCAGGAAAGGATTGAGAACTCCCAGCCCCGGAAAAAAGAGCAGCCACGTCAAATGCAAAGGACCAGCAGATCATCAGGTCAAAATACAAAATAGCATGGGCAGGTATCTTCACGACATCATCATTGCCATAGAATCCATCATGGCCAATCAGCTTCGCAGTCTGCTCACTGCGCTTGGGATCATTTTCGGGGTTGCAGCTGTCATCACCATGCTATCCATCGGGAAAGGCGCTCAGCAGGAGATACTCGACCAGATGAAAATGGTCGGGGTCAACAATATTATGATCACCCCGATTGTAGCTGCAGATGGAGCCGAGGAAGAAGAAAATGGTTCCGAAAACAGAGAGAAAAAGAAGTTTTCACCAGGACTTACACTCCTGGATGTAGATGCCATCAAGGAAACCCTTCCAACCCTTAAACAGGTGAGCCCGGAGATTGCAATGAACTCTTTCGTAATCAGGCAGGGTAAGCGTGAATCTGCAAAACTGATAGGCGTATCCAACGAGTACTTCGACCTGTTCAACCTGAATCTTGAGAGAGGCAGTTTTTTCAATAATTACCAGGAAGAAAACGGGATTCCTGTCTGTGTGATTGGTGCCAATATCAGGAATAAATTTTTTGCAAAGACGGACCCGATTGGAAGCTATATTAAATTCGACCAGGTATGGTTGAAGATCGTCGGCGTGTTGGAAAAAACAGATGTTACCCTTACACGGTTTGAAGATATCGGGGTGAATGTGATGAATGACAATGTTTATATCCCGGTAAAGACCATGATATTAAGGTTCCAGAACAGGGCCCTGGTTGCATCAAGGCTGAAAGCTGACGTGGTTCGTGGCAGGCGTTTCATCAGTGTCCGCCCGAATCAGAATACTTCCTCGAATTATCACCAGCTCGACCGGATTGTTGTCCAGGTCACTGCATCTGAAGAGCTGGATCCGTCATCTGATGTTTTGTCACGATTGTTACTCAGGAGGCACCAGGAGGTGGAGGACTTTGAGATCACTGTGCCGGAACTGCTGTTGAAACAGGAACAGCGCACAAAGGATATTTTTAATATCGTGCTGGGCGCCATTGCCAGCATCTCCTTGCTGGTGGGTGGAATAGGGATCATGAACATCATGTTCGCCTCTGTGATGGAGCGGATCAAGGAGATCGGTACCAGGCTGGCCATTGGGGCCAAAAAGATGGATATTGTGGTTCAGTTTCTCGCTGAAGCAGTGCTGATCAGTGTGACTGGTGGACTGATCGGCGTATTGCTGGGTGTGATTGCCTCTGCGCTGATCACTAAATTTGCCGGTATCCTGACCATCGTGTCGCCCATGAGTGTGATCATTGCTTTTTTTGTATCGGCCTCGGTGGGGGTGATCTTCGGATACTCACCTGCCAAGCGCGCATCGGAACGTGACCCCATAGAATCATTAAGATATGAATAAGAATATTTTTTCAGCCGGGATGCGATTTCTCCCGGCCCTCTGTTTTGTTGTTTTTAGTTCAACTGCCCTTTTGGCCCAGCAAGACACGCTGCAGTTAAAGCTTTCCCTGGAGGATGTGGTTCGTGTTGCCAGGGAGCAATCGCCCATGGCAACCATGGCGCGGCACCAGTTCAGGAGCAGTTACTGGGAATACCGCACCTACCAGGCCAGCTTACTGCCTTCACTGACCCTCAATTCAACATTGCCGGATATCAACAGGTCGATTGATAAGATCGTTCGGGACGATGGTACGGAGGGTTTTGTATCCAGGGCTGTAATGAATAATTCTTTGGAGTTGGAGGCCTCTCAGAATGTGGCGCTCACCGGGGGCAATATTTTCCTGAATTCAAGCCTGCAGCGGATCGACAATTTCGGAGATAATCCTGATCTGAGTTACCTTTCATATCCGTTTACGGTAGGTTTTTCACAACCGATTAACGGGTACAATTCCTTTAAATGGGAAAAGAAGATCGAGCCGGCAAAATATGAAGAGGCAAAAAAGGAATTGATCCATACCCTTGAGCAGGTGAACAACAGGGCAGTGGGGTATTTCTTCGATCTGATCCTGGCACAGATCAACCTGGAGATCGCTAAAAAGAATTACGCCAACAGCGATACTTTGTACAATATCGCGGAAGGACGCTACCGGCTGGGAACCATCGCTGAGAATGAATTGCTGAATATGGAGCTGGGATTTCTGAATGCCGGAACAGCACTCAATGCCGCAAACATCGACCTGGAGGTGAAGAAATTCAGGCTCAGATCGTTTTTGG
>CAZOXI010000667.1:0-2582 GCA_964583445.1 uncultured Bacteroidaceae bacterium
AAGGTCGAGCTGGTTGAACAGGTCCTGGTGACGGAAAAGGAATGCCAGTGACAGGGATTCGTCGATTGGGTTGAAGAGCTGTCCGCGTTTGACGACCTGTGCACCACCGAACACCGTGAATTTCATGGGCCATTCAGCATTGTTGTTCCACAGCCCGTAGTTGGGCGTGAGGAGGTGATCCACGGCAAATCCGAACCAGTACCGGTCGGAATAGACCAGTGCAGAGCTTGAAAAATCCACATCTGCCTTTACCTCCTCACCGGGTTGTTCGAACGTTCCGCCCGAAGTTCCGGAATACGACAGCTGGTCGTTCCATGTAAGCTTGAAATAATCAATACCCATCTGGGTATAGTTGATGTGTACGCCGGGACGTACGTGCCAGTAATTGTTGATCTTGAAGTCGTAGGAGTATTGCAGTCCTGCATTGGTGAGTGCCAGGTCGCCTGTACCCGCCACATCCCGCATCAGCAACACACCCACACCGCTGTTAAAATTATCGAAATAATGGTCGTAGGAGAAGGAATAGGTGACGAACGCGCCGGGGAGCGAGGCCCACTGGTTGCGGTACACTGCGGCAATCCGGTCCGATTGTGTGGCACCTGCAAAAGAAGGAGCAAGGTACAACGGATTAGCATAGAATTGAGTAAACTGGGGATCCTGACCAGATGCAACTCTGAAAATCAGTAACATAGATGTGGCTATGATCAGCTTCCTCACTCCGGCGTATTTATTTCCTATAATTAAAATTAGTAACTTTTTTCGAACAAAAATGGAATATTATCCACAGTTGCAAGCGATACCGCGATAACATATTTTTTTGTTCCTTTTAAACTGTCCCCAGCCCCCCTGGGTGATGCATCAACAATAGAAAAATACATTCCTCCCAAATGAATGCCCGTCGCTTCATTTCGTTGGTTTTCGGAAGGTTATGCCTCAAATTCCAAACGATATTTACCCTTTTTCAAGCTTTTTTCTGCTCAATTAAACGAGATTTTGCAGTAATGGTTACGTTTTCCGCGGGTTTTGGGAATTCCTCAGCAGCCCGCCAGGGGCGTCATGTACGCACCAAATTCTCTCGCGATAAAAAATCTTTCAGCCGAATATGCTGAATTCCCTTGTAACTATTCCCCCCGGGAAATTCATCCATACTTACAACGTATTTCGGATAGTTATCCCGGATATCCAGTAGATTTCCAAATTCACGCTGAATGGTGGCACTGTGAAGCAGGTAAGCGGCCTGGATATAGATTCGTTCATTTTCCTTTTCAGCAACGAAGTCAATCTCTTTTTTATTTAAAACACCCACACTTACCTCGTAACCAAGGTATTTCAAATGTGCATATACAGCATTCTCAATCATCCCGGCTATGTCTGCCGGTTGATACCCTGAAATTCTGTTCCTGATTCCCAGGTCCTCAAAATAATACTTTTCGCCTACCTCAAATACTTTTTTCCCTACAACATCTGTCCTGGGTACTTTGTGAATGATGTATGCATTACAAAGATAGCCAAGGTAATCAAGGACCGTGTTGGGAGCGATATTTACCCGCTGTGACTTAAGGTAATCACTGATTTTCTTGGCCGAAAAAATATTGCCGATATTTCCTGCAAGAAACTGCACCAGGTTTTCCAGAAATGTGATATTCCTGATAGAGTGTCTTTTTAGAACATCCTTGTATATGATCGTAGTCAGGATACTTGATAAATAATCCTTTACGACGTTGTCGACCAGGTCGAGGTGAATCAGGTTGGGCAATCCGCCGATCTCAAGGTACCTTGACAGAGATTCGTCAGATTTCTGCATGTTATGGAAGATCAGGAACTCGGTATAGGACAATGAATGTATCTCAATCTCAATGTATCTTCCACTGAGAAGTGTGGATAGCTCGCCGGACAACATCTTTGCGTTGCTGCCCGTACAGTACAAATCATATTCCGGGTCAGCATTAAGGTCACGCAGTGCTTTCTCAAACTGCGCAATATCCTGTATCTCATCAATAAAAACAGCGTTTAGACCCTCTTTTTTATTTGTGGTGATGTAGTCCAACAGGTCCTTGTAATCCTGAATAACATCAAATGTGACCTTCTCCTTGTCAATATAAATGATGTTGCAGCCGGGATGATGTGCTTTTACTTCATCCATGAGATGAAACATGAAATAGCTTTTACCGACCCTGCGCTGACCGGTGATTACCTTGATCAGTTGCTTACCGACAAAGGGTTTTGCCTTTTCGATATACCTGATTCTGGGAATATATGAAAACATAATCTATAACTAAAAAATTATGTAAAAATACAAAAATATTTAGTTATAACTAAAATACATAAAATACATAATAAAAACTATAGATGCAACTAAAGCATTACTTATCAGGGCGATATGTCAGGTCACTACCCTTATTGACCGGGAAGCTTCTTCCATAACAGCGTCACATCGCCTGCGTCGCTGAAGGGAGATCCGTTGCTGTAAATACCGGTAACTTTCCAGATATATACGCCCTGCGCAGCTTTCCGTCCCTGGATGAATCCGTCCCAGCCGGTATTGATATCATCGGTCTCGAAGATCAGTTCTCCCCAGCGAG
>CAZOXI010000668.1:0-2581 GCA_964583445.1 uncultured Bacteroidaceae bacterium
ATAATACCTGGCACACCCATTTCAAAATCCTCGTAGCTTTTGCCCCTCCCCTGTTTGCCATGGCAAGCGGCACAGGCCATTGAAAAGGCACTCTGAGCAGTCAAAGTATCACGATTTCCCTTGAATTCATTGAGCGTATTCAGTGAAAAATATTCAAAATCAATGTCTGGTTTGGACAGTCCCAGCACAAAAGTGGTGAGCGCATCCATCTCTTCTTCCGGCAGATCGATCTTCAGCATCTGTGATCCCGGGGAGACCATTTCAGGATCCCTGAAATGTTCCTTCAGCCAGTTGGACACAGTCTGTTCTGTTTCAATATTCTGAAAATTGTATTCGTGCCGGGTCTTTTCCCCCTGCTCGGTCAGGTCAGGCCCGATGATCCCTCCAACGCCTCGCGCCTTGTGGCATCCCAGGCATCCTTCCCGGTTGAAGATCGCCTGGCCTTCGCGGAATACCTCCGTACCTGCAAAACGCTCATTTTCCCTGAAAACAGAAAGGTGACACTGTCCGCAGGTACTCTGTATATAGGGCTGTGAAAGGAGTGGTTTGTCCCAGTGTGTTGCCTGGTCAATCCCGTGTGCTTCGCGGGAACTCAGCGCGCGCCCCTGTCCGCCATGACAAATTGTGCAACCGTACTCATCGGGCGGATGGTGGTCAAAGAATCCCGGTGGATGTGCCCCATGAGGCTGTTCACTGGTTTTCATATAGGGATTTTCCAACCCCAAATGACAAGTCACGCACCGGTCGGTCCTGTTGAGCGCTTCAATCTCATGCTGATGAATGCCCTTGTTGGGCATCGCGAACGAAATCACCTCTGAAGTATCTGCAATGTCGGCCAGTATCGAAAGGTGTTCCCGCTGTATCCTGCGCCATTCCTGCTGCGGACCGGAAGCGATCCAGGCTGTAAGGATCAGCAGGATCAGCAATCCGCTGGCAATAGCAACTGCTAGTTGAAAACTTCGTATGGTTCTTTTTTCATCCAAGGATCACTGCTTATTTAGCTTTACTTAACATGAACGTTTCGCCTCATGGTTGCTCATACTTTTATTTGCAAATATCTTTCTGAATGCCTGTGTATGATTCCCTATTCTTCAATGCCTGAAATCAATCACCTCCATACACATCCTGCACCAAATTCCTCTCAAAAATGATAACCCCTTCACATCATCCTCCCATTACAAACTCCCAGTTCGCCCCCCTGAACCAGATCCCGATCACCGTAAAAAGAATCAGCGCCACGACCGATGCCGTGAACAACGCAATGGCCGCCAACCTTGTAGATCCGGTCTTCCTGCCTACCCTGACGGAATAGAGTGCAAAGAGCAGTGCTGAGATCGTTGCCGGATTCAACAGCAGCACAAACCACTGCGAAATTCCCGGGAACCAGTCACGCAGCCATCCAAACTGAACCAATACAAATACCTGCGCCACAACGACAAGCAGCGACAGAACAGATGCATCTCTTGTTATTTTCAGTCCCGCCTTTCCGGAAAACCAGTGCCCTATATACTTATCTTCGCGGTCTTTGTAAGGTATGGAGAACAGGAAATACAGGAACAACACAGGCACCAGTAATCCACCTGCAAAGGCAGAGTAGGATACCAGTTCCTGTATCCCCAGGAAATACCAGGGAGACTTCGCAGGGTTCTCAGGATGAGAAGGGTTGGCCTGTTCAAGCAAGGGAGCTTCGACAAAAAATGCCAGCAACACGAGCACTGCCAGGACCCCGGCCAGTATCGCAAGCTCAGCCCACATCACAAGGGGCCACGAATATAATTTTTCCTGCTTTTCCACATGCGTATCCATTGGCCGGCTAAGTCCCCCGTCTTTCCTGATGCGCCAGAAATGCACCCCTGTCAGCACCAGCAGTGTCATGGGCAGAAAAATGACATGCAACATGAAAAACCGTGTAAGTGCGGCCTGGCCGACGGTCTCCCCGCCGATCAGCACGCGCTGGAAGAATCCGCCGATATCAAGGAAGGACGTGATTCCAAGCAGGTCCGTCAGCTCACGCGCCGAAGCTGCAATATTGGATCCGATCGTCACTGCCCAATAAGAAAGCTGGTCCCAGGGCAGCAGGTAACCGCTAAAACTCATCATCAGCACCACCACGAACATTACCACGCCGATCACCCAGTTCAGTTGTCTGCCTCCGAGGTAGGAGCCGGTATAAAATGTTCTCAACAGGTGCAGGAATACGATCAGGACCATGAAATTGGATGCGAGCCGGTGAATATTCCTGATGATCCGCCCACCCGGCACCACGTACACAATATCTTTTACGGAGTTATAAGCAGCTTCTACCGAGGGTGTATAATTCAGCATCAGCAATACACCGGTGACGATCATTACCAGGAAAAGGAACCCCAGCATGACTCCAAGTCCAAAGGTATAGGTCGGTTGCAGTGCATGGGGATGCACGCGGGTGGCATGGATGTGCAGGAAGAAATTCTGCGTCACCTTCCGGATGCGTTTCCTGCGGTACTGGTCCGCAGTGTCGGCTGGTGCAGTTTGGTTGCCGGTGATCTCTGCACTACCGATTTTCCTGCTATTTGATGCCTGTTCTGCCATGGATCATTCC
>CAZOXI010000669.1:0-2572 GCA_964583445.1 uncultured Bacteroidaceae bacterium
CTTCAGATTCCCAGGGGGCGTTGCCATGGCCAGGTCGCACCCCGGTGCCAGGACAAACCCTTTCTTCCCGCCGATATCCATACATTCAAGCGCATCCCGCATGGAATCCTCTTCACTTCCCATGAGCAATACAGTGGTAAGCTTTATATTCCCTCCAAAACTGATATTGTGTCCAAGGGCGATATCCCTTACGTAATCCAGCGGGATGTTCTCATCGATCGAAATATTGTCGGGACCACACTGACACATTACCTCTATGTTCTGTTTCGCGTTTCCGCATACAAAGAAAGAACTTAGCGCCTTTTTATTGCGTATTGCATCAAATACCCTGCGGACATAAGGTGTCACAAAAATATCGAATGAAAAAGGGTCGATCTGACTGGTCATCGGATCCACCAGTGCGATGACATCACATCCCGCATCCGCGTATTCCCCAGCCATGAATATGGATACTTCACAGCAAAACTCCATCAATTTGTGAATATGATCCGGATCTTCCAGCATCCGCATGAATACGTCCGTTCCCATCAGGTGCAGCGCCAGGGTAAACGGACCGGTGATCAGACCATATAACGCCAGATCAGGAAATTTTTCCCGCAATGCGGATGCAGCAGACAGCATCACAGGAATACGTCCTGCATCCCGGTCCGGAATTTTCAGGTCTTCAATCTCAACACCTTCCAGCAATGGATGTGAAATCACTGCAGGCGGATTGTCGCTGGACCAGTTTAGCCTGCTACCCAGCACCTCTGCTTCAACCTGAAGATCGAACGAAACAGGTATCCCATCCGGCGCATATAATTCACATGCCTTACTTACACCTTCAATGATGTGCGCTGCAGACCGTAAATAATCCGAAGCAGCAATGCCGGTAAGTTCGCCTGCATGAACACCCACGAAGGGTACCCAAGGAATCCGGGTCACTTCTTTGAGCTGGATGGCGTTTTTGACCAGTGTTCTTCCTGTCTCCTCTTTTTTGCTCATGTCGTAATGTTTTCAGGATACTGTTCCATTCAGGTATTCAACCAGGCCCTGTGGATCAGGACTGTAAAAATCAGCATGTATCCGGTCACAAAAATCCTTTGAAACCGGAGCACCACCTATACAGATACGGCTTCCGGGTACTTGTTCCTTAAGCTCTTTCACGATACTTTCCATGTTTGACATGGTGGTTGTCAACAGTGCCGACAAACCCACAAAGCTGCCCGGGTGTTGTTCGGAAGCACTGATAAATTGTTCAGCATTTACATCCGTACCAAGATCAATCACCTCGAAACCATTCCCTTCCACCATCATTGATACCAGGTTTTTCCCAATGTCATGCAGGTCTCCCTGGACTGTGCCAATAATGAAAGTGCCCTTCCGCTTCGCTTCTCCGCTGAGAAAAAAGGGCTTCAGATGCAACATTGCTGCACTCATTGCCTTGGCACTCATCAGCACCTGCGGAACAAAGATCTTGTTCTCACGGAATTTAACACCTACCTTTTCCATGCCCTTCATCAAGGCATTTTCAAGTATTTCCCCCGCGCTTATTCCCTTTTCCAAGGCCATGCGTGTCAATTCATCCGCACCATTTTTGCCTTTCATATCAGGCGGATAGTTCGATGCCTGGTTGATCTTTCCAAATTCAATACAATGTGCAATTTCAAATAACAGATTTTCCATAACAGTATGTGTTTATATTCATTATTCAGGTATTCCTCACTATGATCTCAGGCGAAATAACAATTTGCCTGTTCTTTTCAACTGCTGTCCCGGTAATGTATGCAGCAATACTTTCAGTCATCTGCCCGTAGTTACAATCGATGACCGTGATAGCCGGCTGAAAAAATTCAGTTAATTCGGTATTTCCATAAGATACAAGCGATATCTCCCCCGGAATCTCAAATCCCCAATGCCGGAGTCTTCCCAGTATCTTTACAGCTTCAATATCCTGCAATGCCAATATGGAACCTATCCGGTTGCTCCTGATGAATCCGGGTTCTATCCGCTGTACATCATTCCTGACAAACAGCTTCCGTTCAGGAACTTTATCCTGGATCAACAGTCTTAACGTATTCTCCATAAATTCAAAAACCAGGTGCTGGCCCTTCCATGTTTCAGTTCCCAACAAAAGAAAATTCCCATCCTGTTTTGATACCATGTAATCAAATGCCCGCTTCACACCCAGGTCATAACTCTGAATCACATAATCAAAATAGGAACCCGCCATGGTATTGTCAGCAAGAATCAGTTTGCTTTTTCCTGTCACCACCCTCCTGTAATAATCTGCCGTTCTCGATTCATCGTAATTGGGTACCACGATAATGGCTTCATACCCGGCCAGGATCATCTCGCTGGTGATCCGGATCTCCTCTTCCGGGTTGTTGTAATGAAGAAAATATTTCAGCCTGCAATTGACGTTGCTGGCAGCTTCACTGAGCAAAGCGATCAGCCGCTCTATGTTGGAAGAAAAGAATGGCACCACCACTCCCCAGGCATTTTCACCTGCAGTATGTACATTCACAAAAGTCCCCTTGCCCTGCACTGCAACTACCAAACCCTTATCAATCAGCTTTTTATGCACCAACTT
>CAZOXI010000670.1:0-2569 GCA_964583445.1 uncultured Bacteroidaceae bacterium
ATCTACAATGATGTTCTCGTCGTCGTGCGATACGCCCGGGAACTGACCCTGGGTAGAGTCATATTTCAGCAGGTGCGCGAGGGTTTTGTTATCGGTGAGATCATTGATTCCCACAACAACCAGATCATCTCTTTCGAGTGCAAGTTTAAATACGTTACGACCAATTCGGCCAAATCCATTAATGGCTACTTTAATTTTTCCCATGATTTAATAAACTATTAGTTGAACAACAATTGTTTGTGCTTATTTTTTGAAGAGTGCAAATGTAACCAATAATAATCAGTTGTCAAAAAAATGAAGACGTTTTTGATGTTAAGTTAATGCTAACTATCGGGGTAACCTCGGCAATCCGGTACCAGGCATTTGCTCCTGGGCTTCCCTGCGCTCTTTGCGCCGTTCCTTCCAGGATTTGGAGCGGCCCGATTCACTGACATCGATCATGTTTCCAAAGCGGTAGCCCACAAAAAAATTAAAGAAGAAAAAATTGTTTTCATCTGTGGCCATGATCTTGATATTTCTCGGGTAGATGGTAAAACCCAGTCCGGCCTCAAGGGCATGGATCAACGGCTCCCGCTCGCTGTACTCAAAGCTAAAGCCTGCATTGGCAGTCAGACCGGGTACGACCTTCAATTCATCGAATCCCCTGGTAAATGCTGCTGTACCCCCGTAATTATACAGATGATAACCCGGATCGAACCTGCTTTCTTCAATGGATTCTGCCTCGCCTACACTATTGTATGATATGATTTCATAATAGATTGGCTTCAGGAAGCCAAGCGAAATTCCACCGGTGTAATGCATCTTAATGGAAATGGAAGAAAAGTCATATTTCCTGAAAAGTTCGTGCTGGTTGCCCATCTGACCTTTCAGTTCCCAGAACAGGTTGTCTTTCCCATACACAAACCTGCGATTGTAGAAATTATAGGCAACCACGGATTTATACTCCTTGGGGTGCCGCACATAATCGAACGAAGCCTCATAGATCCTGTCGTTCCGGACATCAATCAGCCTGGCGTAGCGAAAATCAGCCCCGATGCCATTGCTGTTCAGGAAGATACCGAAAGTTTGTTCGTTATTGAACAGCATCTTCGGCTGATCATTTATGATCCCCTGTCCTTTTACCAGGGTTGATAAAGCAATAAGGATGCATATGTTGAATGCCTTCTTCATCTCGATCAGTTCGCAGATTACAAAATCTATTTGCAACGTACAAAGGTATAACGAAAATCGGACCGGGAAGTTTTGTGAACAAAAAAAAGATCTGCCCGGCGGACAAATCTTTAGGTTATAATGATCGGGATCATACTATCCCTGAATGTCATGCATGGGTGACTTCAGATGTATTTTCCTGCAGATCGGACATCGCTGGACACACTTCCCTGTTGCAAGAACTCATGATCAGTCCGGCTGCAAATACGAGTACGACGATAACTGCTAATTTTTTCATAACGATGGTTTTAATTCATGACTACCTGCTACAAATATAAAATTAAATTAAATACAAAAAAACGCAGAAGTTAAATAGCTGTTAATAACTTCCGATATGGCACATAATTTTTGCGAATTACTGATAATGTGCGGTATGTGGTGGTAACGGATGCATACAGCAACTGACCGAATTACATACCCCGAAAAAAAGTGTTTCGTCAATATATAACGTTGATTGGTGGAACAAAAGTGTCTTTTTGGTGATTTTTAATGGTTGAAAACGCTTTTACTGGTTCATGAATCCCTGTTTCCTAAGCACCTCGAGCAGTTTATTTGAAAAAGTCACATTGTCCGCTTTTTTATACCGAACCTTTGTGAACACCTGGGCAAGCGTTTCCAACCCGTTCTCTTCCACAAATTGTTTGCTTGAATCGAGGGATTCCTTTTCATCGTAGATCATGTCGATATCCTCTTCGGAATAGTCACTGTAGGTTTCCTGGTGAACGATCGCGTCCAGCGGTAACCTGTCGTTAAGTGGTGGTTTTTCAGCAGGATACCCGAGGGTGACGGTCGTGACGGGGACCACCCCTGCAGGTAGCTCAAGAATATCTATGATCTGTTCTGCCATATAGGTGGTTGTTCCCAGGTAGCAGATTCCGAGCCCTTCGTCTTCAGCAGCGACACACACATTCTGGGCTACCAGCAATGCATCGATAGCAGCAGTGACAAAAGAAAGGAAATTGTCATAACCCGGTTCTGCATTTCGTTGCCGGCACCATTTATTGAATCGGTTGAAGTCGGCACAAAAAGTAAGTACTACAGGTGCTTCCTCTACCATGGGCTGGTTGAAATGACAGGGCGCCAGGCGTGCTTTCATTTCTTCATCCCGCGTCACCACCACACTGTACACCTGCATATTACCGGTCGTGGAGGCCCTGGTTCCTGATTCAAGGATGGAATCCAGCAACGCTCCCGGGATCTCCCTGGTTGTGTATTTTCGTATGGTCCGGTGTTGTTTTAAGATTTTCACAAGTATATATTTTAGTTATAGTATTAATTTACAATATGTTATAAATTTCGTTTATACTCAAGGTGCGTTATTCGTCCTCCTTCGTCGGCCTCATGAGCTCCACTTCGTTCC
>CAZOXI010000671.1:0-2563 GCA_964583445.1 uncultured Bacteroidaceae bacterium
TGATCTGACCGGCAAAATAAAGGTGGTCCAGTTTTTTGGTTTCCAGTGTATGTTTTAATTGTGTGGGAGGGTAGTAATCATATTCGATCGCATAACCAGGCCTGAAAATTTTCACTTTCTCCAATCCTTTCACTTTCTTCAAGGCGGCGAATTGTACTTTCCAGGGCAGCGAGGAAGAGAAGCCGTTGATATAATACTCAACGGTATGCATGCCTTCCGGCTCAAGGAACAGCTGGTGCTGTTCTTTCTCGGAAAAAGTCACAATCTTATCCTCGATACTCGGACAGTATCTGGGTCCCACACCATCGATCGAACCATTGAACAGGGGACTTTCCTCAAAGCCACGTTCCAGTTCTTTATGTACTGTTGGATTGGTATATGTAATGTAGCAGCTACGATGCCCGGTATAATCCTGTTTGTAATCCAGGAAGCTGAACTTCCTGCCTTCCTGATCGCCTGGCTGTTCTGTCATTTGGGAAAAATCGATACTACGTCCGTCGATCCGGGCAGGTGTTCCTGTTTTCATGCGCCCTACTTCAAAACCGAATTCCGCCAATTGTTCACTGATCCCGCCAGAAGGAGGCTCCCCTATTCTTCCTCCCTTCATTTTAACATCACCGATATGCATCAAGCCATTGATAAAAGTGCCTGCTGTGAGGATCACCGCCTTCGCCCTGAACGGAATGCCCATATTAGTCTCCACACCTTTCACTTTGCCCTCTTCAATAATCAGCTTCGTCACTTTGTCCTGCCAGAAATCCAGGTTAGGGATAGATTCAAGCACCTTCCTCCATTCGAGTGTAAAAACCGAGCGGTCACACTGTGCCCGCGGGCTCCACATTGCCGGACCCTTGGAACGGTTTAACAGTCGGAACTGGATCATGGACCGGTCTGTAACTATACCTGAATATCCGCCCAGGGCGTCGATTTCCCGCACGATCTGACCTTTGGCAATGCCTCCCATTGCAGGATTGCATGACATCTGGGCAAACTTTGTCATGTCCATTGTGATCAACAGCGTTGTGCTGCCAAGGTTGGCCGCTGCTGCAGCAGCCTCACAACCGGCATGTCCACCCCCTACCACAATTACATCATATCTCTTTTCCATGATCTGTCCCATCTAACATTTCAAGGGCCTTGTTTTCCTGTTCCCTCATGATCCTTTTTTCTGCATGTTCTTTATCTCCAAAACCGATCAAATGCAATACACCGTGGATCATTACGCGACAAAGTTCGTTAATAAAACCAACATTATGGTGTATACTGTTGATTTTTACCTGGTCGACACTTATGAAGATATCGCCTGATATAACGTCATTCTCGCTATCGTCAAAGGATATAACGTCTGTGTGGTAGTTGTGGTTTAAAAATTTCTTATTCATCTCCAGCAGATAGTCATTGGAGACAAATATAATATTCAGGTTACCTGGTTGTTTATTGTGTTGTGAAAGCACAGCAAGTATCCATTTCTTATAAATGGCTTGCGATTCAAGATTAAAATTAATACGTTCTGAATGAAAATATACAGGCACTATACCCGGAACTTAAGTTCAACAATCCTGCCTTCGTCTGAAAATACAATATCATCAGAGAGTCGTTTCATTAAAAAGATACCTCTGCCGTTGATCTTTTCCAGGTTCTCCGGCGCCGTAGGATCCGGCACATGCGTGTAATCAAACCCCGGTCCCTGGTCCACGATCTTGATTACCAGGTCCTTCTTGTCTTTTACTATTTCCAGTTTTACCTGTTTATTGGGATCGGATTTATTTCCGTGAATGATCGCATTATTCGTAGCCTCCATTGTTGCGACAAGCACGTTCCCATATACTTCGTCGGTAAGATCCAGTTCCAATGACATATCGTCAATCACCTTTTCAACGATCCGCAGGTTTTCTGATGCAGAAGATATTTCAAAGTCTTTTTTCATCTGTAAAATAATGGAGCTTTGGTATACGCAGTATGCCTAAAAATGTTTCAAACGTCCAGTACTATTTTCTGATTTAATCATCTAAGGTCGACCACATAACAGTAAGAATTTACCCAATTATTGACTTAAGTTCAATACATCATCAACTTTTGTAACAATTTTTATTTCGTAAGCCAGATTTCAGGATCAAGAATTTCTTTAGATTTCCATACCTGCAATGTCATTACGGCAATATCTTCATCCGGATCAGAATGGACCGTACCCAATTCCTGTTTTGCATCAACTTTATCTCCTGCTTTGACCTTCAGATCGACCAGGTTCTGGTATACTGTAATATATTCTCCATGCATAACGATCACAGCATAATTGGCTCCGAGTATTGCATACACCCCGGTTACTTCTCCGTCAAAGATGGCCCTGGCTTTTGTTCCCACGGGAGTGCTGATATCGATTCCATTGCTAGGTATTTTTACACCTTCCAGGACCGGGTGATTAATCAATCCATATTCGGTTGTGATTACACCCCGTTCCACCGGCCAGGGCAACCTTCCTTTGTTTTGCAAGAAGCTGTCGCCCACCAGGCGTTGCTCCGGGGTCAGAGAAGACAGCAATGTATTTCCTGCATTCTTTCTTGTC
>CAZOXI010000672.1:0-2560 GCA_964583445.1 uncultured Bacteroidaceae bacterium
CATATTGCAACCGAGGACGGACATATCGATGCACAGGAGCAGTCGCTGCTGGAACAGCTCAACGACATGATCGACAACCGCGAGGTGAAGATCGTTCCTTAGAGGGATCATTAAATCTCATCGGTTCCGGTAATCAACCTTCAGGATGCATTAACCGGGCACGGGCAATTGATAATTACGTCTCGCCTCCAGAAGAAAGATCACATCGCTTCTTACGAAGGTTGGTTGAATACATTAAGATCAATGTGATGTTCTTACCATCATGATTTAAAAATACGAAATCAGCCTGATATTTCTTCCAATCCATCCAGGGTCCAGGGCATCATTTCTGATACGGTTGGATGAATCAGCACCGTTTCCCTGAACTTTTGCCATGGTACTTTTGCATGCATCATGGCGGCGAACATATTGATCACCTCGTCGCCCCCTGTTCCCAGTATTGCAGCTCCGATGAACTGATCGGAACTGGCATCCACAAGTATCTTTACAAATCCTGTGGTCTCCGACATTTCCTTCGCCCTGCTGATGTTTTTCATGGGTTGGATTGCTTTGCGTACCTGCATGCCCTGTTCCAGTGCAGCTTTTTCGGTGAGTCCGACCCTTCCCAGCGGGGGATCCGAAAACAACGCATAGATGGTGTTCCGCGAGGAAAGCTTTCTCGGACCGTGATACAGATGGTCGACTGCGATCTCCGCATCATTCACTGATGTATGCGTGAATGCTCCGTTACCGTTCACATCCCCCAGTGCGTAGATTCCTTCGGCAGCGGTCTGGCAATGGTCGTTCACTTGGATAAATCCACGATCATCTGTTTTAAGATTTGCGTTTGCAAGGTCAAGCTGTTTGCTGTTGGGCGTTCTTCCCGTTGCTACCAGCAGGTGGGATCCACGCACCTGCTGATTACCATCATTACTCGCTAGTTCGATGATGATCGATCCGTTCTCTTCAACGATATTTCGGGGTGTAGTGCCGGTGAGGATCCTGATTCCCTCTTCTTCAAGGAATTCACGGATGGCTGCAGCAATATCTGCATCCTCCCGCGGCATGATCTGAGCGTTTTTCTGTACGATGGTCACTTCAGCACCAAATCTTCTGAATACCTGGGCAAATTCAATCCCGATATAACCTCCGCCTATAATCAGCAGGTGTTCCGGGACCTCGTCAAGTTCCAGGATCGCTGCATTGTCCATCCACGGAACCTTGGCAAGTCCGGGTACAGGAGGAACTGTGGCCCGCGTTCCCACATTAATAAAGATCTTTTCGCCCTTTATTTCCTGTCCGCCGGCCTGAATGGTGTTCGGACCGGTGAAACGGCCCAGCTCACGTATCAGGGTTACATTTTTTGAATTTTCCATCCAGCTTTCCAGCCCTTGCCTGGAACTTTCCCTTGTCTCATTCATCCGTTCCATGACACGAGCAAAATTCACTTCAACATTGCCGGTTTGAAAACCGTAGGTCCCTCCCTGGCGGGCCATATGGATGGCCCGGGCGCTCGCCACCAGCGTCTTAGTGGGTGTGCAACCATAATTAACGCAACTGCCCCCGGCTTTTCCACCTTCGATGACTGCAATGCTTTTTCCTTCTGGAATAAATCTACCCAACAGGGTTCCGGCTGCCTGCCCTGTACCAAGTATGATGATGTCGTAGTTTTTCATAGTCTCTGTATTGTTTTTCGCTGTTCTGAAGGGCTCATTTGATTCTGTATATCCCTTCGTCATTGCATTGCTGAGAAACCCATTCCCCATGATGAGGGTTCATTCGGCCCATGTATATTGATGATGTTCCCGGGATAACGTCTTTCCTTAATGATTTTACTTTGTTCAAATTCAATAAACGCAATGTGCGCATCATTGCTCGTATTTTTCTAATCCTGGTGCACAAAATTAAATGTAACCATTTGTCGTGTGAAATAAAAATTCCTTACATACCTTCTAATTATGCAGGGTTGCCTGAGGCGCATTCAGTATATTGCAGTAACTTGTGACTTGTTCAATCAACTTGTGTGATCATGAAAAATATTATCCCGGGCATTATCCTGCTCATTGTCCTGGTGCCAGGATGCCAAAACAAAGCAGAAACGGAATTCCGTGGTCCTTATGCAGCTGCCATCGGGGAATCCAGGCGTTTAATGGATTCATTATTAGAGACAGGACGCGCTCCGGGTATGGATATAGCGGTATCGTTGCATGGGGAGGTGGTCTGGTCAGAAGGTTTTGGATATGCCGATCTCGAGCACCAGGTGAAAGTGATTCCCGGAAAAACACGGTTCAGGATCGGGAGTGTATCGAAGCCCATTGCCGCTGCTGCTGCAGGCAGGCTGATGGATATGAACCAGATCGATCTGGACGCCCCCATACAAGCCTATGTCCCCTACTTTCCTGAAAAACGTTATCCTGTTACCCTGCGGCAGGTTGGAGGGCATCTTGCCGGGATCAGGCATTACCGGAACCGGGAGTTCATGATGGCAGATCCTTTCAATACGGTAGCGGAGGGGATCGCTATCTTCAAGGACGATTCATTGTTGTTTGAACCGGGTACCAGGTTCTCTTATTCAAGCTAT
>CAZOXI010000673.1:0-2554 GCA_964583445.1 uncultured Bacteroidaceae bacterium
TTTCCTCATCCAGTTTCTTCGTGCAGAAGAACCAGTCGTAGCAGTGCATTTCTTCCTTGCTTTCCATTCGTTCTTTTGCTGTTCCGCATGAGCCGGCAGTAGGTACGATTACATCGTCTCCAGGCCGCCAGTCTGCCGGTGTCGCCACACCAAATTCATCAGCTGTCTGAAGCGCAACCAGCACCCTGTGTAATTCATCAAAATTGCGTCCGAGACTTAACGGGTAGTAAATAATGGTCCTGATGATCCCTTTCGGATCGATAAAGAATACTGCCCTGACGGCCTTGGTGTCGTCTTCACCGGGTTGGATCATGCCATATTTTTTGGCCACATCCATCTTGATATCTTCGATCAGCGGAAAGGTTACCTCGACATCTTTCATGCCATTGTATTCGATCTTCTCCTTGATGGTGCGCAGCCAGGCAATGTGACTGTATAATCCATCAACGGAAAGTCCGACGAGCTTGCAATTAAGTTCTTCGAATTTTTCTTCCATCGTGGCGAAGGTCATAAACTCAGAGGTGCAGACGGGGGTAAAATCTGCTGGGTGACTGAACAGGATGGTCCATTTTCCCTTGTAGTCAGCAGGGAAATTAATGTCTCCCTGGGTTGTTACAGCCTTGAAACTTGGTGCCGGCTCCCCGATCCTTGGCATGGATACTACTTCTTGCATTTCATTTTCTTCCATTTGTACTAATTTTTAAAGGTTACTATATTAATTGATTGTGAATTTTTAGTTTCTGAAACGCCCCACCAGCTGAAGCTTGATGTCCGTTACCTCGAAATCATCGATCTTTTTCTTTTTAAAATAGTCTTCAAGTAAAGCATCCAGTTCTTCATCATAATAATCTTTTATCCTGTCACTTTCATCGCAATAAAGATGGTGATGTTTGCTTGTGACTGCATCATATAACATTACCCCTTTATCGGTCTTGACCCTGGTCAGGATACGCTTTTCCGTAAAAGAATCAAGAATATTATAGATCGTTCCCAGGGCAATGCTTGGATGACGTTTTTTCACGAAATCCGACACCTTTTCAGACGAAGGATGTCCCTCAAGACTGAATACAGCTTCAAGCACAGCTACCCTTTGGGGGGTAACTCTAAGCCCGGCATCCTTGAGCAGCAAATGAAAATCGGGTTTGGACATGTTCCTCTTTAAGAATGATTCCTAAATAAGAACATATAACATGGAATTTTGTTTACATGGGCGTGTTTTTCTGTGGAACTTTTTCCAGCAGGGACAGGTCATATCCCCTGTATTCAGCCTCCTTCAGCAACGCATTGTAAATTTCCTCATCAAGCTGAGGCTCCCTGGCCAGGATCCAGAGATACTTGCTTGTTGACCCTCCGACAAGTGCATACTGATAGTGTTCCTTGTCCAGCTTTAAAATATGATAATCCCCATAGAAAAAGAGAAAAAACGAGACTTTCAGTTGTCCGGTATCCGGATCACCTGCAAATTTAGCCTTCCCGACGACACTCTTGTATTTACCATCAAGCGAATTCTTATAGCCTGCATTGACAACTTTCACCATGCCATTGTCTTTCATTGAATAAGTGGCGGTGACGCCAACCAGGTTCTTTTCAAAAGAGTTGGGAAAGCGGGCGATCTCGTACCAGGTACCCAGGTACCTGTCCAGCTCAAAGCCGGTAATGGGGGTGGTGTCGATGGAATTCATATGTGTATCAGGTGAAGCGCCGACGCTCAGGCCGGCAATGAATAAAAGGACAATAATAGTTTGTTTCATGATCCGGATTTGATCGGTTCCTATAAAGATAGGCATCAATCTGCAGAATGTCAATGGAATCTATTATTCAGCTCCTGTTTCCTGGCACTGCCGAACAGGAAAAAGTGTTTCATTCCATCCCGATCGTTTTTCTGGATCGCTCTCTGCTACGTTCATGCTGATGATATGACGACCGGTCACGCCTGGCAGGGTTCTCACTGACATGCCCGGGAGGATCTTCAGTGACATGCCCGTGAGGATCTTCACTGACATGCCCGGGAGGCTAGAGCCTGAATGTCACAGTCCTGCAATATCAATCAATTTTCTCCTGGTTGGCGCTTTATCAGTTTGAGTTTGCATCAAGGTTGCTCAAAGGTATTTCATTGTTTTAAGCAGTGCGATTGCTTCAGGAATAGAAGTTAGCTGCTTTACCCGGTTGTGATGCGCTTCGTTTTTCCATTTGCCGACTGAGGAGGTATTGATCTGTTGAATGTTGCTGTAAAGTGCTTTGTTTTTCTGCACAGTGGTATGCTCATGCCAGTGAAGGATCTCATCTGAACATTCTATATGAAGGAATTTACAGATCCCTGCGATGGTGTGTTCAAAATCAGTAACCAGGTCTTCGTACCTGATGGTATGTACCTTTGGATGCTGACGGTATCTCAAACCCGCCTGAACATCGCTGATCCAGCGCTCCGGTGAGACCCAATACTGCTCCGGATCCCTTGGATGTTTCGAAAGGATCACGTCGCGCCCGTCACGGATAATCTGTATGAGTTTGAAATTACCTGAGTGCAGCGGGTTGATCCATTCGATGTGCCAGA
>CAZOXI010000674.1:0-2552 GCA_964583445.1 uncultured Bacteroidaceae bacterium
TGGGAGCAGTAAACTGAAAAAGATAATTGCAATTCTTCTCATATGTTCAATTCGGGTTGTTTCTCCGGGAGCAGGGCATCGGGATCAGGATGCAGCCGGGGTGAACCAGGTTGCTTCAACTCCATCGAATCATTTTCAGCGTAAAATTACAACAATTCCTGTTCTGAAAATGTTTTCCACCAGTCCTTGTATTGAAAAGCAGGCATTTTTCATCAATTATCCTATGCATTTCATACCAGGAACCCTATTTTTGTAAAAAACACTTTATGAAACACCAGATTGCTCCCTCCATCCTCAATGCCGACTTTCTAAGGTTGGCTGAAGTGATCACCATGTTGAACCAGAGCGAAGCAGACCTGATCCACCTGGATATCATGGATGGGGTCTTTGTTCCCAACCTCTCCTTCGGTTTTCCAATCATCAGCCAGATCAACGAAATGGCAGAAAAGCCGCTGGATGTGCATTTGATGATCACAGAACCTGACCGTTACCTGGAGCGGTTCAGGGATGCGGGTGCTGATCTCCTGACAGTGCATTATGAGGCCTGCAGGGATCTACATGTAACATTGGAAGAGATATCCGGACTGGGGATGAAGGCCTCGGTTTCGCTGAAACCCGGGACAGAAGTATCCGTACTTGAGCCTTACCTCCCGAAGCTCGATATGGTGTTGATCATGACCGTTGAACCGGGGTATGGCGGTCAATCCTTCATGGAGGAATCTTTCGGTCGTGTGCAGCAGCTCAATGAAATGATCAGGGAAGCAGGAACGCATACTGTGATCGAAGTGGATGGTGGAATCGGGAAAGACAACCTGCATGACCTGAAAGATGCCGGCGCAAGTGTCTTCGTGATTGGGACATCAATTTTTCGTGCTGAAGATCCGGCAGCCATGATCCGGGAATTGAAACGACTTTGAGTCGTCCGCATTAAAACGTGACCAGGAATCAGCCTTAACTTTCCTGTCCATACTATTGATTCCTGTGCATTCCTAAATCTTTCTGCGGATTATCCTTATTGAGATTATCCTTCGAGATAGTATTTAAGGTACCTGAATAGTTCTGTGAGTTCGCCATTCCTGGTAATCGTAGCACGCTTAATAATACCTTCTTTATCATCCCCCAAGATTGAAGGCAGCACGTTGTTCAGGAGTGCCTCCCCAAAGTCTTTCGATGCATTCCGCGGCAGTTCACCCGGAAGATTATCCACAGCCATCACCGTGATTACCTGTTCAGCAAAAGGATCTTGTGATTCCTGTCCTGTATCCGGATCATATCCATAGAAGGGATCTGCAATGGTCGACGGCCGGATGGTGGATGCAATCGGGCCGCTAATATCACAGCTGATATCCGCGATGACACGAATAGGATTATCCGGATCCTGCAAGTCTGTTTGTGAAAGCAGAACAGGAGATCGTGGGTCCCAGAAATGACAGGCAATGAACATATCCGATTTTCTTGCATAGGGTTGGAATGCATTTTCATATTCATCGGGGTGCTCCACGAAATGATCAAAAACAAAGTCCAGTCCCTGGATATGACGCGTATAATGCCATGGATCCAGGCGACAAAAACGGGTCTGTTTTGTATCATTTGTAAGGTACTCCACGGGAGTTACTTCCCTGATATCAGCAGCCCTCAGGATCTCCATGGCACCTTGTGCCACCCTTCCTCCCCCCGTGAGAATGATGCGTGTATGTTCTACAGGAAGGTTCGAAAGGACCCTTTTCATCTCGTCGAGCCCCGAAAGTTTCCACGCCGGGCGAAGTGAAAAAGCGCCAGTGCGCTGTCCATAAGCGCGAAGTCCGTTGTAGGCACCAACGATCCCTGCCCAGCGGCCAAATGCCACAACACGCGAATGATCTGCGCGTGTGAGGTATTCATAATCCACCAGGGTGATGTTCATTCTGCTTATCTCCTGCAGCATCTTGCGGTTAGATGGCTGCTCTTTGGCAGTATGCGAAAAGAAAAGATAGGTTTTGCCCGGTACCAGCGCCGGGATATCGACCTCTTTCACACCCAGCAGGATATCGCAATCCTTTATGTTTTCCTGCACAGGCAGTCCGGCCTCCCTGTATTCAGTATCTTTAAAACATCGGTTGAGAGAGGGCTGCACTACCAGCTTAATTTCCGGGTACATTTGAAGCAGCTGATTACATTGTGCCGGAGTAAGAGGCACCCGCCTGTCAGGAGGGTTTTTCGTCTCCCGGAGTATACCTAGTTTCATGATCTTACATTTTCCCCGAATTTAATGAAATCCCCAAAGTAAGGTATAAGATTTTAAAATTTTTGAAGACAGATAGAATGTAAATTTAGCGAATACAGCTCATTTATCCCATCCGATGCCTGTTGCAGATCAAAGCCAGTCCGGGTAGCCGTCACAAAAAAAAGGACGGTCACAGCACATGAGCAGGATCGGAGAATCCTTTGAAGCTTAATTTGCTATATTGTAATGAGCTTTATTTTAAGGGAAATGCAATCATGGTTTTCCAATCCATAGGATTGGGTGATTCCATCATCGAAGTAAGGTAAAGTTCAAATGCTTCTCCGGTTAC
>CAZOXI010000675.1:0-2540 GCA_964583445.1 uncultured Bacteroidaceae bacterium
GGTTGAATATAATCAAAAATCAGATTGTGGGATGCTTCAGAAAGTGAGTGAGAATATTGTCTCTTTTTCCGGTATGGACTGTGCGGTGATGGTACCGCCGTGCAACCTGAGGATCTGCCTGGAGAGGCTGAGGCCGATACCTGAGCCATTCCTTTTGGTTGTGAAGAAGGGGATAAAGATCTTATCCAGCACATCCTGGAGAATTCCCTGTCCGTTATCGATGATCTGGATCGTAGGCCGGCCACGTTTGTTATAATATCCTTTGATGTGGATCACCCCGTTTTCTCTTCCTTCCAGGGCATGGGCTGAATTCTTGATCAGGTTGATCAGTACCTGGGAGATCATCTGTTCATCGATCTGAAGCTCAATACTGTCCGGTTCCATTGTGTAATACAACCTGATGGCCTGGTCTTCAGTTTCCCGCTTCATAAGTCGTACTACATTGTCGAGCAGGCTATTCATCTCCACCAAGGCAAAGTTCGGTTTGGATATTTTGGTGAGGTTCCTGTATGTTTCCACGAAATTCATGAGCCCGGTGCTTCGCTTATTGATGGTCTGGAGTGCCTGTTGTATCTCCTCTACCGCTTCATTGTCAAGACAAGGGGCATCCTCGTTTTTTGAATCGTATTCCTTGATCATCAGCTCTATGGTGGAGGAGAGGCTGGAGATGGGTGCAATGGAATTCATGATCTCATGCGTCAGCACCCGTATCAGTTTTTGCCAGGCTTCAGTCTCCTGCCCCTCAAGTACATTCTGAATGTTCTTGACTGTGGTCAGCATGATGGTTTTATCCTTCACTTTGAATTCCGTGGATTGGATGGCCAGTTGCAGGATATCGTCATCATCCTGTACTTTTACCAGGTGATTCTCTCCCGGCTGGATTTTCAGGAGGGTATCCACCAGTTCCTTGCTGAGGGACTCCAGTTTGTGGATATCTTTCAATGTGTTGATCTGGAAAAGTTTTTTGGCCGCCGGGTTGATCATTTCAACGATCCCGTTGCGCTGGTAGGCGAGAATACTGACATCCAGGTTCTGAACGATACTATGTAGATAATGCAGGTGCTCTTCTTTTTCGGAGCGCACGCGCTGGAAATCATGCATCACTTCATTGAAGGCGTCATTCAATGCTTCGAAGGAGGAACCTGCCTCTTTGATGGTAAATGTCCGGGTAAATTCAGAATACCTGATGGATTCAAGAAAATTGGCTAGTTCCCGGTTGGTGCGATCCACGTACCTTATCATCGACCATACCTGGTATACCACCAGGCCTATGATCAGCACGGGCGTAAAGATGAATGTACTGTTAAGGGTAAGGAACAGCAGGAGACAGGATGCTGTCAGCAACAGCACCCTGATGATCACATTGACCCTGAATTGTTTATAAACCATGTTTTTCCATTCTTCTGTAAAGTGAAGTACGTGTTAACCCCAATTGTGTTGCAGCCTGTGTGACATTGCCCTGGTTCTGACGCATTGCCTTGTTGATTACCGCCTTTTCGATCTCATCCAGGTTGTAGGTATCAAAATCATGGTCACCTGGCGAAGAAGACTGCTGTGATGAAAGGATGAAATCGTCTGGCCCCAGGCTGGAACCTTCGCTCATTATCACAGCCCGCTCGATGGCATGCTGAAGTTCCCGCACATTTCCCGGCCAATTGTACTGATTGAGCTTTTTGATTGCAGCAGATTGAATGTTCCGAATGGATTTCCTGTATTTCTTACTGTAGATCTTCAGAAAATGATCAGAAAGCACAGGAATATCACCTGTACGGTCCCGCAGGGGTGGCAGATGTATTTCAACCGTGTTGACCCGGTAGAGCAGGTCCTGCCTGAAATCACCTTTACTGACTTCCTCATGTATATTGCTATTGGTGGCGCAAATCAATCGCACGTCCACAGGAAGCGGCTTGGCTGCACCCACACGTATCACTTCACGGCGCTCAATAACAGTCAGCAGTTTAGATTGAAGGGGATAGGAGAGGTTCCCGATCTCATCCAGGAACAAGGTGCCACCGGATGCGATTTCAAAACGTCCCTGCTTCATTTTATGAGCGTCGGTGAAGGCTCCTTTTTCATGACCGAATAGTTCACTTTCAAAAAGTGTTTCAGCAATAGATCCAAGGTCCACACTGATGAAAACCTCCTGCTTCCTGAGGGAATTTCGGTATATAGCCCTGGCGACCAATTCTTTACCTGTTCCGTTTTCTCCTAAAATGAGTACATTTGCATCGGTACCTGCTACTTTCTTGATGGTTTTAAAGACCTCCTGCATTTCCTGTGATTGTCCGATAAAATCGGTGAATGGCTGATCAAGCACAGCACTGATTTCCTGCTGTTTCATGCGCAGGGACTCTGCCTGCATCCTGGAACGACGCAGGTTGATGGCCGAATTGATCGTCGCCAGGATCTTTTCGTTCTGCCAGGGTTTCAGGATAAAATCCGTGGCACCGGCCTTGATCGCTTTTACAGCTTTTTCGGCATCCCCGTAGGCAGTGATGAAGACGACCACAGCATTCGGATCAGATCGGAAGAGCGTCGTG
>CAZOXI010000676.1:0-2532 GCA_964583445.1 uncultured Bacteroidaceae bacterium
CGCAAAATTGTATCGCGATGGAAACAGGATCCAGTCGAACCCCAATATGGACATGGGAGGAAATTATGCACACATGATGGGCATCCCAAAACCTTATGATGATGTTTCCAGGTTGCATTTCATCATTCATGCCGACCATGAAAGCGGTAACGTAAGTGCACATACCGGTCACCTTGTGGGAAGTTCACTTTCAGATGTTTATCTTTCAATTTCTGCAATGATCAACGGTCTTGCCGGACCATTACACGGACTGGCCAACCAGGAAGTGCTCAGGTGGCTGCAGGACCTGGTGCATCGCATGGATGGAAAGGTGCCTTCCAAGGAAGAGATCAAACAATTTGTCTGGGATACACTGAATTCCGGACAGGTGATCCCGGGATACGGACACGCTGTATTAAGGAAGACCGACCCGAGATACGCACTGCAGCGTGATTTCTGCCTGACACACCTGAAGGATGATCTGTTGTTCAAGTACACCGATATGCTTTACCAGGTGGTGCCGGATATTCTCAAGGAACATGGAAAGGCCAAGAACCCGTGGCCCAATGTTGATGCGCAATCCGGAGTTATTCAATGGCACTATGGTGTGACTGAATATGATTTCTATACCGTGTTGTTCGGTATCGGCAGATCCATCGGTATCACAGCCAACCTCATCTGGGATCGCGCCTTGGGTTATCCGCTGGAAAGACCTAAGTCCATCACAACGGAGATGCTCGAAAAAATGGCGATGAAATCTAAAATGAAATAGGCAACTGGATAACTAACTAAACGGAGTCCTGGAGGTGAGCAGGTGGATGATCCCCCTTTTCCCGGCGGCAAAACATTTCGGCCTGCCGTGACAGGTGTTCACAACAACGCTTCGATCCGTTCCACAAGCTCATCCATCTGAAAAGGTTTACTGAGGTAATCATCTGCTCCTGCAGCCAGGCAATTATCCCGGTCGCCGGCAAGCGCATTGGCTGTGATGGCAATGATGGGTACCCGGTGCTCCGTAGTGGTTTCGATCTCCCGCATTTTCTTTGTAGCTGTGATTCCATCCATGACAGGCATCTGAATATCCATGAGGATCAGGTCATATTTTTTCTTTCCAAACATGTCAAGCGCTTCCTTGCCATTGTTTGCAAGGTCAATGCGCTTTACTTTCTTTTTCAGGCTCATCAGAACGATCTTCTGGTTGATGACGTTGTCTTCCACCAGTAAAACAATCAGATCCTGGATATTTTTATTGCTTGCAACCGGAACAGTTTCCGTATTCGGTTCTTTTTCGTACTTGCCTCTGATATCTCCGGGTTGATCCAGTGTAGAAAATAATTTCTGTTGAACATCATAAGCAGCGGTGCACAGCGATTCCTTCAGTACACCCTGCGTATTACTCATCTCATTCTTATGCAACATACGGTTGATCAGCGCAAGAACGATGACAAGTACGACAATGGTCAATATCAACAAGCTATTGCTGTCCATAGTGAACCGGAAAATTTGAAGTTAAAAATTGAATTCCATTTATTGCGGGTGGCTATTCCCGTCTTCAAATATAAGACTATATATAGAATAATGGCGATTTTTTCCGGTTTTGCACTGAAAAAACTGCATTCTGCAAATCATTTTTCCTCTCTTTACGTTTAAATAAATAAAGGAGTTTGATAAATTTACTGAATGATGAGGAGCAAGGATTACAGCGTAATTACGATCGTGGCATTACTGATGCTGTTCAGCAGTGGATTATATGCGCAGGAAGCCCCGCAGGGAATGGTTAAGTATACTCCCGAGTTTGAGTTCCGGGAAGGAATCTACCCGAATTTTATGTCTGTGAAGCAGAATAATCCGATCCCCAAAACCAGGCTGGTCACGGAAGCAGACCTGTTCTCCAGGGATTTCTACCAGCAGGTAACCGAGGAAAAATATATTGTATTTTATGATGACAATGGCGTGCAGCAACGTCTGACGACCTCGAATATTTGGGGCTACGGACGGAACGGTGTGCTGTACATCAACCTGGGATCGCGTTTCCACAGGATCAGTTTTATTGGAAAGATCGGGCATTTCGTTGCCTCCATCACTACCTATAACTCGGGTTACTACGATCCGTACTATTACAACCAGAGTTATTACTATAACCGATATTACAGGTCTCCGAACTCGAATTATTCCTCTACTGAGGTGCGGCAGTACCTGATCGATTTCGAAACCGGTAAGTTGATGGAATTTGATGTCAAGGCGGTGGAGATCCTGCTGATGAACGATCCGGAATTGCACGATGAGTATATGCAGCTGCGAAGAAAGAAGAAGAAACAATATAAATTTGTTTATATTCGGAAATTCAACGAGCGCAACCCGCTCTATTTCCCGGAAAGGTAGGATGTAATGATCGAAAAAGGAGGTCATGATCATAAATCATCATCCCATTTGCTGAGGATATGATAGTATTCTGGTGATTGAACAGCGGTTTTTTGAGAAAATTAAATCATTATTTAACTAAAATTCAAACGAATGCGTAAAATCTTAGTGCTGGTATTGATCACTATACCA
>CAZOXI010000677.1:0-2528 GCA_964583445.1 uncultured Bacteroidaceae bacterium
TGCGATTTGTATCAATCCCGTAGCAACTTGCATTCCTTTTGATCCATTTGATCGCAGCTTTCACATCGGTTACGCCTGCCGGGTACAGGGCCTCCGGGGACAGGCGGTATTCAACAGTTGCTGTGAAGTATCCCTGGCAGGCCAGTTCCTGCGCCAACGGAGCCAGCAATGATTTATTCCCGGATGCCCATCCACCGCCGTGAATACAAAGGATTCCCGGGACTGTTTCTTCATTTGATATTTCCGGCTGGAAGATATCCATATGAAGTTTTCGGTTGTCAAGGGTGCGGTATACAATTTCTGATGCTGCCCGGACACCTGGATCCGGGGTTACTTTTACAGGCACAGCGGCTGGATATTGCTTTTGGATCTTCAGGGTAGCGCTCCTTAAGTTGTACGTCGTATCCCCTGGTATATTTTCGTCCTGCTGTCCACAAGTGATGGTGGGAATGGAAAGCAACATGAACAAGACTATTCCGGGGAGTTTAAATTTCATATTTCTAAAATGAATACCTGTTAAAATGTACGCTTGTTAAAATTTACGGTTGTCATGATGCAGGCTTGTTAGAATGTATAGCTATAAGAATGTATAGCTATAAGAATGTATGCCGGTTAAAATGTATACCCCATCAGACGGATTATCTCTTAAAGTGTATGCCTGTCAGAATAGTGGAGTGTAAATGTCCACCCCGGAATAATCGACATCACCTTCCCAATTCAATGGCAGCAAGGATAAATGGTGCAACTCCTTTCCGGTCGTTATCCACCTTTTTCTCATTGATGTAATAGTCGTAATCACCCATTCGGTAAGGATCACCTCCAAGTCCTGCGGCGCCACATACATTGGTCAGGACCGGGTAACCCTCCTCATCTTCTTTTACCAGTACTTCCAGCATCCCGTCAAATGATTCCTCTGCAATTGCAAGGTATTTTTCCGGCAGATATCCCAGTTTCGCTCCCTTTGCAAAAGCATAGGTAAACATTGCAGATCCGGACCCTTCAATATAGTTTCCTTCTTTTCCACCCATGTCCAGCACCTGGTACCACAGGCCCGTCTCCTTATCCCGCACCTTCAGTAATGCTTCACTCGTTTCATTCAGAATGTTAATCAGGTCTTTTCGTTCGGGATGATCCTCCGGAAAAATTTCCAATACATCCACAAGGGCCATCATGTACCAGCCCATCCCCCTGCTCCAGAAATGTTCTGACTGTCCTGTTTCCGGATCACACCATTCCTGCTGCCTGCTTTCATCCCATCCATGGTAGAGCAGGCCGGTTTCGGGATCACGTGTTTTCTCATAGATCAGCTGGATCTGAAATGCTACTTCATCGTACCACTTCTCCTGGTCAAATTCCTTTGCATAGGCAGTCAGGAAAGGATGCGCCATATATATGCCATCCAGCCACATCTGCCAGGGATATATCTTTTTATGCCAGTAGCCATTGCTTTTGGTACGGGGATGTTCCTCCATCTGGGCGGCCAGGGTATCGGCAGCGATGCGGTATTTTTCTTCCCCGGTTTGCTGATAGAGTCTGAGGATATTGAGACCGGGACGTACCCTGTCGATGTTGAAAATGGAATACTTGTATCCATTGATACTGCCGTCCTCCTGCACAAAATAGTCGATATATACACGCGCATAATCAGAATATTTTTCATCGCGCTCACCCAGCCGGTCAATTGCAGAGGCGAGGAATGCAAAGTCATATTCGTATTTTGGGTTGTCGCGCTGGTAATAGATCAGGCTGTCGGAGGCATGCATTACTGCATCTGCCATCCGGATGGACCAGTCCAGTTCGGACTTCTCTTCCTGGTTTGTATTGGATGAATTGCATGCTGCCAGCAGGCAGGTGAGCATAAGAACGAGTGTTGTTTTCATGGTCCGGATTTTTTTTCAAATGTACATCAGGAACTGGAATCTTCAGCTGGTTAAAGTAACATAATGCGGGCAATCTTTCCCATGCTTTGTTCACGCACTAATGCAGTTTTCTGAGGGTTGGAAACTGAAGAATCAGTTGTTCTGTATGATTCTTTGGGGCATATATTTATGATACGCCATCTGAAATCATTTTTTAAATAATCACACAAAATTTTCTTACATTTATGTACTGATTCAATTGATCATGGGGAAAGCAATCGTAAAACTGAATATCGCCACCTACGCCGGTGAAGAATACGTGGTGGAACTTCCGTGTAAAATGGATGATGTGGACGAGATCATCATTTCCAGGGCATGGAAAAAACTGAAAGAGGACGAAGGGGGCTCCCTGCCTTACGGCCACCGGAGTGCCAGTATCATTAAGCGGATCGAATAGTCAGGTTGGGCAGGGGTATCAATGATCCTGATAAGCTTCATGCAACAGCCCTGCGGGTTGCTCCGGTAATAGCATCAGAATGTAAACCGCAGGCTCAGATGCGGGGTGATGCCCAGCGTATTTTGGATAATTTTTTCTATTTCATTGTCCTCGCTGACCTGGTAATAAATATTATACTTAAAAATCTAAATTGAGTTTTTTCACCCGGGTTT
>CAZOXI010000678.1:0-2523 GCA_964583445.1 uncultured Bacteroidaceae bacterium
AGATATACCGATAGTCGAATTAAGCCGATTGGTGAAGTATCATATTGTACAGAATCCGTGGAGCAAATTACAGTTGCGTTCACTGGATGTGTATGGTTGGATTGATTCACTCGACCAGGAAAATAACAAACCGCGGGGATTCAAGCGCCAGACGCTGTTGCGGGATGAGAATACAAAGTACGGAGTAACGAGTGAGAATTCCAATTACAGAATTGTGGGACTGCAGGGGGGTGATGAACAGATCACTGTAGTTACTGATGAACGGAAATATGTGCCCTTCTTTTTCCAGGAATATTTTAGTATATATAATTTACAATACAGTGATTATGAATTTTATTTCGACAGACCATTTGAAGGATCGGGTGAAATATATTTCGCCAATGCAAAAATTGTAAGTGAGGAGAATATTGCTGAAAACGGTTTTGTTTATGTGGTAGACCAGGTGGTTGAACCGCCCAAAAACGCATACCAGCTCCTTTGGGCGGGTGAGGAATACGATTATTCAGCGTTCCTGGATTTGATCAATCAATTTCCTGATTTTACATACAATGAAGAAGAAACTGAATTACAACCAGAGTTTGGTCAGGGTGGGGGGTATGATGAGCTGTATGATCTGCGTTTTCCTGAGCTCCCAATAAATATCAGCAAGGAGGAAACAAATCCTCCACGGGGAACGGCAGGTTTGCCTGATGAGGTGACCATTCGTTATCACTATGGTGTGACTGCACCGACAAATGAAGCACTCGGACAATTTGAGCAAACGTATTTCCAGCTGTATGACGATGGCTGGGGTTCTATCGATGACGCACCCCGAAACATCAAGGAGATCATTGTACAAAGCTATCTCTCGGTCAACCCGATCTATCTTACAGATATCCAGAACGGCTATTACAACGGTGAATTGGACCTTATAACCATTGATCCGTCGGTCATCGTTCAAAAAAAGTTTGCCAGTAACAGTACTTTTATTGGACTAAGTGATGCAATCGAGCCAAGGGCCTTTTCGAGTGTCACCGGTCCTGTATATTTAAAACGCGGATACAAAAAAGTCATGTATGCCATCCAGGCATCCGGGTTGTTGTCTGCATTGAAGCGACCAAATAATGATTATATGTTATTTGTTCCGCGGGATGCCAGTACTGCTGCGGATTCATCATTTTTTTACTCTGAAGTAACAGGTCGATTTACAACAATTTTGAGAAAAGAGGGGGCTGATTTTGAAGAAATGCGTCTGACAACGGATGATCTGCGTACATTGCTCTTAAACCATACCGGCAGTACCCAATACAGGGGCGCAGCGAGGAAAGAATTTATTCCGAATCTTGCCGGGAATTATATCGTGGTGAATAATGAAACCGGCACCGTTTCGGGAAGTGCACCTACAAAAGATGGGTACCTCGGACCCGACGTGGAAGAACCAGACCCGCTGAGCTTATTGTCTGCTGTTCCGGACAATGGAGATACCTATACCATCAACCACTGGTTTGAATTTGAGACCCAACGCATTGGCGCAAAGCTACTGTCAAGCTACAACCGTATATTTAAATTATTTCAGAAAGCCGGGCTTGCCGGTGTGTATGATCTGAATGATAATTTTATTATTGATGGCGATGTGTATACGCTTTTTCTCCCGAGTGACAGTGCCCTTGATGCTGCGCAAGTAGATACACTCAATAAACAAGACCTCCAGGACATATTGAAGTTACATATACTTAAAAGTGAATTGATGTTTACAGATGGGAATAAAAGTCCGGGTTATTATACCACCATGAAGAGAAATTCCGGCTCCTCCAATACAGCTATCTATATAGAACCAGGTTTCGATGTTATAAAGTTTCATGCGCCGAATAATGAAATATACTCGGAAATAGCAGAAGCTGATGAAACCGCGAACATCATTGCAACCACTGTAATTGAAGGTGCCGAAGCTGACAGATATAAGAAACTGAATACTTATGCGGTAATGCATGAAATAGATAAGGTTTTAATGCCTGATTCATTGGCTGTCCAGTGAGAATAGTGAGCAATTCCGAACCAACTAACTAAAGTTTCGTGAGCGAAATGAAAAAGATTAAAACAGCGATTATTCTGTGCATAGTGTTGATGAATGCTGTCAGTGTTGACGCACAGCAGAAAACGATTGTCAGGGGTCGTGTAATTGACAACGCGGATGAAATGCCCATCATTGGAGCCACTGTTGCAGAATATGATTCGGAAAATCGTGTGGTCAACGGCACCATCACCAGTGTTGATGGTGATTTTGTTTATACGATGAAGGATCCTTCCAATACGATGAGGGTAAGTGTCATTGGTTATGCATCAAAGGAGATCGATGTGCAACCTGGTAAAACAGTGATTGTGAGACTCTCCCCGGAAGCCGTTCAAATTGAAGATGTGCAGATTGTGGCCGAAGCGGCAGATTATTCAAGCCTGACCAATATTGCAGACAGGGATAAAGCCTCATCAAGTGCGCGTGTTGACCTGGCAGAAATGACCGATGCAGCTGTTTCTTCAGCGGCTGAT
>CAZOXI010000679.1:0-2519 GCA_964583445.1 uncultured Bacteroidaceae bacterium
CCAGTGTTGCAACGCCAATGGAAGGAGGATCCACGGCGAATCCATTGTTAATATATGCATCGTCCTCGGACCACAGGTCAATGCTGGGATAATGTGAAGGATATGAGAAATCGTCCTCGAAGGGCAGTTCCAGCATCACATCGTTGACTGATTTTTTGGCGGGGAGCCTGACCTGGTCTTTTAATACATCATTTCCGGCGAGCGGAATGATATATTCCTGGGCAACAGTAACCAGGCTGCAAGCAGTCACCAATATGCCTGCAAGGAAGAATCTAAAAATCAGTCTCATACGCACCATCTGCAATTTCTTCTGTTTCCAGTGTGTCAGCAACCGGCAGCAATGTGGAATCGATCGTCATCCAGACAAACACCTCTGCACCCTTATAGACACTTGAATACCCGTCGTATTCAGGATTCTGCCTGTACACAAATGCCGCCAGGCTGTCTTCTTCATTCTCTACCGATCCATCGTATGTGGCCAGCCCGAAGTTGAGAAATTTTCCGGTGATGACAGTCTTTGCCGAGTCCAGGTCCATGCCGATCAGGCTGGGAACAGTGGTTGTTTCATTACTGAGCCCCATTCCCAGTACCAGGTCGATCGTGGTTCCCTTTTCCACCATTGTACCTTCTTCTATAACGGAGCCATTAAAATTTTGTTGTAATACGCTGTTTACTGCAAAATCGGGCCTGTAGCTGATCTCACCCACTTCCAGACCGGCATTCTCAAGGGCAAGGATCGCCTGTCGGTTGGAAAGTGAAACCAGGTTGGGCATAGATACCTTTTCCGTGTTGATGGCATTCATGGTGACAAAGATTTTGCGTCTGACCTTTACTTTGGAATTGGGTTTTGGATTTTGCTTCACGACCGTTCCGCGCGGCATATCGTTGGCATACACCGAGTCGATCACTACGAAATTGAGTTTTCGTGATGAAACGACATCATCCACCTCTTCTGCGGTGAGGCCGGTAAGATTGGGCACAGCAATGGTTTTTCCGTGGTGGGTATATATTTTCATCCAGAGCAGGACAATCAGTAAAATCATCACTGCAATGGCTACAGCCAGTCCGACATGACGAAGAAAAGTCTTTGAGACCAGGAATTTTAAAAAGTCCATAACCTTTGGTTTCTGTGTTTGCAAAGATAATCAACCAACTTATTTGAACGCACGGAAGCTGCGATTAATTGCCTGAAGTTACCTTCAACCCTGTTTTCGTGATGGTGGCTGATTCCTGGTATACATCATAATCGGTATTGATCTTCCAAAGATCATGACCTGCACCATCCAGGATATTTTCTGCAGCAAGCATTCCCATGAGGATGCTGTGATCCTGGTTGTTGTATTTGTATGCCCCATATCTGCCGATCACATGCAGGTTGTTAATGTTGTCGAGGAATGCCTGAACAGGAAGCAACATTTCCTGGTATCCGCTGAAATAGACGGGGTAGCAACGTGGAATCCTGAAAATATGCGCATCCAGGATTTTATCCCCGGGTGCAAGCCCGATTTTTTCGATTTCTCCCCTGGCCAAGTATTTGAGTTTTTCATCATCCGTGCTCCAGAGCTCATCTTCAAAATTGCACCAGTACTCCATGCAGAGGATGGATTCCCTGTGTTCCCCGTACAGTTGTGGCACCCAGTTCCTGAAATTGGTGATCCGTCCTGTTTTCACTTCTGAGTCATGGATATAAAGCCACTGATCGGGAAAAAGGTCGGTCTGGTCGACCTGCAGGTAGGCAAGAATGGTGTTCCTGAATTTCAATGACCTGACTTTCCTGATCAGTTCCTCCGGCATGGTTCCGAGCCTTTCAGAAAGAAGGTTCAGTGGCATGGTGGAGATAATATGGTCGTAAGCGACCTTTTTTCCGTTCGCAAGGTGCAGTGATGTAACCTTGTTATCGCTGGTGACCACTTTTTCCACCGGGGTACCCAGGTGGACGTTTCCGCCGCTGGCGATGATCTTGTCCATCATTTTTGTATACACCGATCCTGTTCCTTTCACAGGGTAAGCAAACTGATCCACCAGGGTGGCGTGTTTGTTGTTGTTGCGGAAAACAAGGGCATTTTTTACTGCTTCGAAAAGGGAGAGCTTCTTGATGCGTTGGGAGGCAAAATCGCTGTCGAGTTCAGTACATTTTATACCCCACAGTTTTTCAGAATATGTTTTGAAAAAGATCTGGTAGAGCCTGCTGCCAAACCTGCGTGTGACCCAACCCTCAAATGTTGATGTGTCTTTTACCGGGAAAATTTTTTGCCTGAAATAACTAGCCATGCAGCGTGTTGCCTCCCAAATTCCTAATCCCTTTAGCGCATTGAAGGCACGGATGGGGTAGTCGAAGAAGGTTTTGTTATAGAAGATGCGGGTCTTGCGCCGTACGATATCAAAATCATCACCCACCACCTCCAGCCAGAGTGCGTTGATCTTTTTGTCATTGCTGAAAAACCGGTGCGGTCCCAGGTCAACAGTCTGGTCCCAAAGATGGATCGACCGTGACATTCCACCTACCGTGTCGGCTGCTT
>CAZOXI010000680.1:0-2516 GCA_964583445.1 uncultured Bacteroidaceae bacterium
GCAAATTTTTCCGCAGTTTTCCTTGTCACCTCATCAGACCCGATCACATACGGACAGTGGTTACAAGTGAAGAAAATCACTAAAAACCGGTCATCCTTAAAACTATCCAGCGTATACTGGCTACCATCTGTTGCGGGCAGGTCGAAGTAGGGTGCCTTCTCTCCTATGTCAAGTGTAAAAGCCATATAATATGTTATTTGATAAGTTATTAAAATGTTTAACGGTGAACTTTATCTAATAACAAGCTAACGTGGGGATTGTTTGTAGAAATTTATGTTGCTCTTTAATAGCGGATTTTTATTCCCAAACAAGACGTTAATATCAAACAATTACACGACACCGGCGTTCTACCAGTATGAGAATAGTGACCCTTTTCATTATGTTGTCATTTTCACTTGCATCAACTGCCCAGGAAATTGATTCATTCGATAAAACGGATCTTAATGCGCTGCTGGAGAAGAAGTCGGACACTGTTTTTGTGGTGAACTTCTGGGCTACATGGTGTGCTCCCTGTATAAGAGAAATGGGTTACTTCGAAGAGTTGCACCGCCAGGACAACCCGCCTCTGAAGGTGGTCCTTGTCAACCTTGATTTCCCCAACCAGGTGGAGCAGCGTGTGGAACCGTTTATCAGGAAGCATCACCTGACAGCGAAGGTAGTAAATATGACAGAAATGAATTACGACAAATGGATCCCTTTGGTGCATGAAGAGTGGACGGGTGCTATACCTGCCACACTCATTTTCAGTAAAGAAGGAAAGAAATTTATTGGCACCGAAGTTGCAAGAGAAGAATTATTCAAGGTTGTTCAATCGTTTAATGTAATACAGTAACATAAATTATACAGTTATGAGAAAGTTATTCTTATTATCAGGAATCCTTTTTGGATTATCAGTGGTGATTTCAGCCCAGCTTGAGCCGGGGGACCAGGCAGTGCCATTCACCCTGAAAAACGTTGATGGAAAAATGGTCAGTCTTTCGGATTATGAAGATGAAAAAGGTGTCATCCTTGTGTTTACCTGCAATCCCTGTCCATTTGCCAAGGCATATGAAGAGCGAATTATCCAGCTGCACGAAGATTATGCTGCAGCAGGCTATCCCGTTGTGGCAATCAATCCGAATGATGATGTGGTTTCACCAGATGACACCTTTGATAAAATGAAGGCACGTGCAGCGGACAGGGACTATCCCTTTCCTTACTTAAAGGATGAGACACAGGAGGTATACAAGGCATATGGAGCTACCAGGACGCCACACATCTTTGTCTTGAATAACAACAATGGCACATTCAAAGTCGCATATATTGGTGCAATCGATAACAATGCAATGAATGCGCGGTCGGTCACAGAGAAATATGTTGAAGATGCCATTGAAGCCCTGGAAAAAGGGAATCAACCAGATCCGGCAACGGTAAGGGCCATTGGGTGTACCATAAAAACACGCAGTTAATCAGCTTCTGGACAATAGTGCTGGCATTGGAAACGAAAGAACAGCCTGTACTGGTGGAATCCATTAGCCCGGGCATGGTGGTTACTTCCATGCTCACAGACCCTGTGAAAACAAATAGCGAAATCAACAGGGATGCATTAAAGGTCTTTCACATCCTTGCCGACAGGATGGAAACAATTGCTCCTTTCCTAGTCGGGAAAATGCTTGCGAACAAAAAGCATGGCGCATCGATCAAGTGGCTGAATGCATGGAAGATCACAGGCAGGTTCATCAAAAATGTATTTAAAAAACGCAAGGTAGCGGGACTTCCGGAATTGAACAGAATTGAACTTCGGCTGTGATCAGGCCCCGGGGGGTTCTTCCTTCTCCAGTATTTTGTAAAATACAGGAACAATGATAAGCGTGAAAAAGGTGGATACCAGCAATCCCCCGATAATGGTCCATCCCATTGGTGCCCAAAGGGTTCCTCCGCGCAATGTAAGCGGCAACAATCCCCCGATGGTTGTGAAAGCGGTAAGTACAATCGGGATCAGGCGCGTCTCAGCTGCTACCTGAATTGCCTCATCCATGGTCCTGCCATTCTTCCGGAGCTTATTTGTATAGTCCACCAGGATAATGGAATTATTCACCACAATACCAATGAGGCTGGTCAGACCGACAAACGCTGTAAAGGAAAATGAATACCCGGTGATCAACAACGCCCAGATCATGCCTATTCCTGCAAATGGTATTGCCAGGAAGATGATCAGGGGTTGTTTGAAAGATCGAAACTGGAAAACCAGCACGGCAAAAATTGAGAGAATAGCAATCATGATCGCATTTGCCATACCACCAAAAGCCTCCTGTCTGCCCTCCAGCTCGCCTCCGATACTGTACTCGAATCCTTCAGGGAATGGATAATCATCCAATGCTTCGATCACGGGATCCATAATGTCATCCAGGTTGTACCCGGTGGCTACGTCCGCAACGACCTGTGCGGTACGTTCCAGGTTGTACCTGCTGATCATGCTTGATGATTGTTGTAGCCTGACATCTACAAATTGCTTAAGAGGAATCTGGCGCCCGGAG
>CAZOXI010000681.1:0-2508 GCA_964583445.1 uncultured Bacteroidaceae bacterium
ATATAAACAATTTACATCACTTTTCCTAATTTTGATTATAGATTTTTAAGTAATAGGTACCCTTCTTTAATAAAACAGCTCCCCTGGAGCCATGTGCTCCTGTCTGCCTGGCTGCAACCCTGTCAAGTGCTGCCTGGATTTGTTCACGGTTATCCGGACCCACAGGGTAGCACATATTCCCGGCTTGACGTGTATTTTCAGAGAGCGGGTGAAGGATCTCGACCACCGGAACTTCCGGAATGGGAACTTCACTTTTTTTATAGCCACAGTGGGACCAGTCCAGCACCAGGTCACCCTTGTCACTGTATGGCTTGTACACCAGCTTACCATCTGCATCCATGGAAATCAAGGGGGCCCCTTTACCGGGAACAAAAGGATGTACAGGGAAGGCGGCATCCTGATCCGGAGGGGGATGGACCCAGGGTTCGGGCACATCACCATTGGCCTTGTCTTCTTTATGATAACCGCTTGTATCGTTTACTTCCTGGGCCTTACCAATGTCTATATCAAAGCCGAGTAAAACAACAATCGGAACCAGCGTGAATTTTATAAACTTTGTCAAAGCCATGATATCTGTTTAGAATATTTCTACTATTTAAGTATATTATTTGCTTCTCCTGTGGTCGCAGTAATCTCAACTTCTGTTGAATGAAAATTTCTTAGATATGATCAATTAATTCAATCATTTGCTCACCTGCGAGCAGGAACCCTCCGACAGCATAAGCATGGGTATATCTTTCAGGAAAAACAACCGGATGCGCACCACCGGGTTGCACATAACAGACCCGGCCATAGTCATTGACAGCTTCACACAACCCTTCCCAGGCATCTAATACCGCCGGTAAATACTTATCCTTTTCCAGAATACCATTGTTGATACCCCAGGCCATTCCATAACAGAAGAAAGCGGTCCCGCTTGATTCCTTCATTGGAAATTCAACAGGGTCAAGCAAACTTGCACGCCACATTCCATCCGCTCCCTGGAGTTCAATAAGCCGATTGCTCATTTCCTCTAATAATTCTTCATATTTTTCCCTGTAAGGATCGTTTGGATCAAGGTTATCCAGGATCCTGGGAAGTCCGGCAACGACCCAACCATTACCTCTCGACCAAAAGACTTTTTTTCCATTGGCCGAACGCTCATCGATATATCGCTGGTCACGATAAAACAAGGATTCTTCTTTGTCGTAGAGCGGTTTTACCGCATCAAAAAATTGCGTGTGCAAGAAGTCATGATATCGATTGTCCCCGGTGATCCTGCCCAGCTTTGCCCAGGTTGGAGGAGCCATAAAAAGTGCATCTGCCCAATCCCAGTCTTCTCTTCCACTCATCGTATTCACTTTGAGGATGGAATCAAACTGGTTTTTTGTGGGTGCAAGCATATGCGCTTCCCCTTCAATTTCATATAAATCGAGATAAGTGCTTCCACATAAATGATCATCGGCATGACGAAAGCGAGATGCAAGCGTATATTCATTTGCCTCTGCCCAGAGCTTTGCCATTTCTAAATATCTTTCTTCTTCCGACACTCTGTACTGGGCCATAAGTCCCGGATAAAAGGACGAAGGAATCCAGGAATTCAATCTGAATCGTTGCCAGTTATCGGCCAGGTGCGTGTTTTTCAGTTCGTAATCACAAACCAGGGTCATGATTTCTTCCACCTCTGCCTTTTCGGGTAATTCAGGGTTATTTTTACTACATCCGATAGTCATTAAAAGAATTCCAGCTAACATAAAACCTTTACTCAACATAATCGGTACACTTTTAGATGATTGGTAACTATACTTGCAACAGGAGCACTTTTTCTGCCAGGGCAAACGTAATATGTGTTCAACCTGTCAACATTTGCAAATATTTAAAATTATATGGGACTAATTTTTATAAATTTAGCCAATTATGATCATATATTAGCACAATCCCATTCAAAAGAGATCGCGGAATGGAGCATTGTTTAGCGGTCCTTCACATAGAAAAAATTCCTGACCCGGCACCTGTGTCGCATACTTCTATTTCTTCTCCAGTTTCTTATATGCAATGTCAATGGGCACATTAAATTCAAGGGCTGTTTTCTGCACATATGCTTCAAAATCTTCCTGGTTGTTGTATACAGCACCTTCACTCCATCCTGCAAAAATCATATATTCAAACTGATTTTTTGAATCGGGAGTTACCTTGAAAGTATGGTTTCCACCCGCATCAGGTGTAAACTGGTATTCAGGCAGGTATTTGTCTTTCACTACCAGTGCCTTGCCAACAAACGGGATGAACCATTCAGCTCGCTCATCAATGTTTTCAGGGTCTTTAATTTGTTCCGGACCGGAGGATATCAGGATTCCATCCTCCTGGTAGAGGCTTTCCTCTCCCGGTTTTTTCCGGATGCCACATCCCATTTTTACACCGGCCTTTGTCGGTAGAAAGTTTAGGAATCGCACCTGGCAGGTGGAATAGCTTTGGTTGGCATACACAGTATAATACTGCTCCAGATCGTAGCTGCCTGCACCTGAGTTC
>CAZOXI010000682.1:0-2506 GCA_964583445.1 uncultured Bacteroidaceae bacterium
GGTGAGCGGGGCCATGATCCTGGTGAGTGAAACGCCGGAAGATTTAAACGCAAGTAATTCCAGGTTCTCTGCCAGGTTCCCGAAGGTCATCAGCGATGAGAGCAGCACTGCAAGCGGAAGTGCCATGGGAACCATACTGGCACTGGAATATAACAGGAATTCTGCCAGGATCTTGGTTTCCAGTCCTTTCCCGACCAGGTCATCGATATATTTCCACAGGAACTGCATCAGCAGGATGAAAATCACCATGAAAAAGGTCAGGATCAGTGGTCCAAGGAAAGATTTTATGACAAGGGCATGTAATCGCTTCACTTCAACGCATTTCAAATCCTATAAAAAGAAAACGGATGTAAAAGTAAGTTATTTTAAGGGAAAGTCAATCTCTTACAGGCCCAGTGTATGTTTTAATTCGGCGATCTGTGTATCCCACAGATCTGTAGCGTCCTGGGCGTCATCAGCGAAGTCGGTCACCAGCAGTGCAAGGTCCCCGGTGAGCTCGTCTTTATGAATTTTAAATTCGAAGTATGACTCATCATCCTCTTCCACCCACCTGAACCGTATATGCTTGTTGTCTTTTTTTGATACTACTTCAGCAAATTGCTCCGTTCCGTCCCAGACAAAAGAGTACATTCCGTTTTTAAGATTGACATCATCTGCGAACCACTCCGCAAGGCCTGCAGGGGTACTTAACCTGTTGAAAAGAACACGGGGAGAGGTATTAAAAGTATACTCCAGTTCCAATTTTTTACTCATTATTCATGGATTTGTGCTGCGAAATGCTCTGACATGCAATATAATAAAATTATTGGATTTTCAATCTTCTGAAGTGATAATCTCAGTTTCGCTTAAAACGGCAGGAAAACCCGGATCATTGTGAATGATTGACTAATAATATATTTATATTCAATTGATCTGTGTCACCTGGGATTTAGATGTGTAAAATACTATATCAGAATGGCATGATAACATCATTGGGTTGATTGCCTTGTTGCTAATTTTGTTTGTATGGTGAGAATTCTTCAGATTTTGATAGTATTGCTCCAGGCAGGAGTTTTATTGCCACGGTCGGCAGCTGGACAGGAACCTGTTGCATGGTGGTCGTTCGACGTTTTCCATGACCAGGGAATCAGTGACAATTCAGGTATTACCTTTGCTCAATTAAAGGGATATGAATCGCTTGAGAAAGGCGTAATGGGTAATTGCCTGGAACTGGATGGATACACGACACGACTGATCTGGAAAGCATCTGATCTTCCTGTGCTGGATGATGAAATCACGATAGAATGCTGGATTGCCCTGCAATCATTGCCATGGAACTGGAGTGCCATTGTAAGCCAGGGGATGGCGCCACGACTATCAGATGTTGAAAATATTCCTTCAGCAAAAGATGCTGTTTTGAACCAACCATCCGGTCAGGCCATATCCGCATCATCCGGTCCGGCCTTACCTGATGTGCGCACGCAGGATTTGGCCCGGTTGCAATTTGAGGACCGTATTTTCTTTGGCATCAACGCACACGGGCAGCCCGGTTTCAGATTGACACTTGATGGAACCATGCATGAATGCATCTCAGAGCGTAAAATAGAATTGCTGAAGTGGAATCATCTTGCAGCTACCTACCGCCCCGGTGCAGGGATGAGGATCTTTCTGAATGGTGAAGAGGTGGCGCACAGGGAAGCAGCAGGAGCACTCTCGAATGATCCGTCCACAGATATGCTGATAGGAATGAACATCAACAAGCTTGGCCCGGAAGGTTCTGAACGCCAGGCGAGCGCAGATATTGGATCCCGGATGGTACTGCATGGTTTGATGGATGAACTGAGGATATATGATCAGACACTGCCTGCAGGTTCACTCGCAAAACATTTCAAACAGGAGTTGCCGGATAATGTAAAGCCGTTGCAATGGAATACGTTGCCTTCTGGTCCCACGAAGTTGCCTGATGATTTTAATGCGATATATACCCGGTTGAATTATACAGATGAGTGGGAGGCGCAATGGAACGTGGGCGGATTTCCTGATGTTCTGGTTCATTTCGACCGGTTGCCGGTGCGGTTCATCTTTTGGAGGGGAACGGGTTACGGCGGTGTGTGGGTCACAGAGAACGGGCTTTGGATGGCGGATCAGAGCCTTGAACGGTCCAACGCCGGAAAATCTCCCATGGGCTGTTCCGAACATATGTCGGACAAGCAAACCAGGTATTCCCATGTCAGGATCATAGAAAAAAATGCAGCGCGTATTGTGATTCACTGGCGATATGCCATCTCAGATATCCTCTATGATATTTTTGGTATAAATGACGAAAATCCACGTGGAGAATGGGCAGACGAGTATTATTATATTTACCCGGATGGAGTAACTGTAAGGCAACAGGTATTATGGACTGAATATCTCAGTCACGAGTGGCAGGAGACAATCGTGATCAATCAGCCCGGCACTTCTCCGGACGATAACATCTCCCTTGAAGCAATGACATTGCTCAATATGGTTGGTGAAAGTCGTACCT
>CAZOXI010000683.1:0-2502 GCA_964583445.1 uncultured Bacteroidaceae bacterium
GTAAGGTCAAATTTTTCTGAACCACCAAACAGGTTTCTGTGCTGGTAATTCAGGTTGCCTGCTGCTCCAATATTCCCACCTGAAGTAGTACCTTCAATTCCTCCGGTAAAAGCCTGCCGGGTAGCAGAGAGCATCCTGATCTCACAATCCAGCAAGCTGGTGTCCGTACCAGTTTCAGTGAAATTTATATCCACAAGCCTGAAAGCACTCAGCGAGGTGAGGTTTCTGTATGTTTGCCGGACCCGCCGGGCATTGTAGAGCTCACCTGGAATTATATAGTTCTTCTGGGTGATCAACTCATGCTTTACCCTTGTGTCGGGCTGACCGATCACCACCACGTCGCCGTACCTTGATGTGTCCCGGGGAGAAGTCGATCCCGGTTCTTCCAGATCAGTAACATCATCATCGGTTTTCATTACCACTTTACTGATCCTGTAGGTGGGATGAACGGTCCTGACCATCGTCCCTGCACTGTCCCTTACAGGAAAATTGCTGATGCTGAGGGTGACATCTACCTGGTGGTCTCCGATGGTACTATCCACTTCATAATAGATAAAATCCCTGGTGAAATTAAAATATCCCTTGTTTCTCAGTATTTCTTCGATCCTGATGCGCTCACCCTGCAATTTCTCAGTATCATATTGTTCCCCTTCCTCAAGCAGGTGGGGGATGGAGTCGTTCATCACATATTTCGATAGTGCGGCATCCTGGAAAAAATAGTTCACATTATTAATATAATAGGGATCGCCCGGCAGCACTTCATAAATGACTTTTGCCTTCTGCTTTTTAAACAGCGTCGTGTCTGACACAGTAGCATTGAAATATCCTTTGTTGAAAAGGAACATTTCGAGCTGCTGGGACGTGTTTGCTTTCAGGTCCCTGTTATATACCACTGGCGGTTCGCCAATCTGTCGCAGCCAGCGGCTGAATCCATTGTCCTTTTCCTCACCTGCCAGGTTATACAGGCCAAGCCAAAACTTCCATCCAAACACCTCCTTATTCGGCTTTTGTTTAACATAATTCCTGAATTCTTCCCTTGGGATTTCGCTGCTGCTGTCATCTATCTTGTAACTGTCCAGTAGATACTCATTCTCCTGCAGGTGACGGGCTGGATTACATGAATGTGTGATCATCACCGCAACAATCAACAACAATGGTAATATGGGAAGGTGGTACCGGCTCAATGAATTTAAATTTGCATCTATGGTGTTCGTGTTCAGTTACTGCAACCAGTGCAAAAGTAGTAATTAAAAATTTATGGATTGTGGGCAAAAACAGAATGTCATCAACACGATCCTAACCATGTCTTTTAGAAGATTCAGGTTGAATTATGCTATCTTTGACACATGCTTTCCAGGAACCAGCAAAAACTGATCAGGTCGCTGCACCAAAAAAAACAACGTGAGAAACATGGCCTGTTCCTTATCGAAGGCAACACCATTATTACCGACCTGGTCCGATCCGGACAGATACATCCGGGGAACCTGGAAATCCTCGCTGCCACTCCCGAATGGCTGGATCGTGGTATAGTACAGGACCCCGGGCTTTCAAGACTGGCTGTGCCGGCTGACCCTGCTGTACTGAAAAAACTCTCCGGGCTGGTCTCTCCCCCGGAGGTGATTGCGGTCCTCAGAATGCCTTCGGTAGTGCATTCAGCGTCCTCACCAGACCCCTCTCCGATGTCATCACCGATCAAGTTCCCGGTGAATTCGCCGGAGACTGCGAAGCCACCGGAGCTTTTATCAAAGCCCTCGAAACCTTTGTCGAAGGATGCTCTGGAACTTTTCCGGCCGGAACAATTGCGTGAGGGTGTTACCCTGGTTTTTGAATCCATCAGGGATCCTGGAAACCTGGGCACGATCATCAGGACAGCAAACTGGTTCGGAATCAGGAATCTCATCTGCAGTCCGGACAGCGTGGACACCTATAATAATAAGGTGGTTCAGGCGTCTATGGGGGCGGTCCTCGGTACCCGGCCCATATACATGGAACTTACACAACTGTTCGATGAGGCCGGCAGGTTCAACATCCCTGTATACGGCACCACTATGGATGGAGCAGACTTTTACGATACACCCGTCAGGGTACCCGGACTCATCGTTTTTGGAAATGAATCGCACGGAATCAGCAAACCCCTGGAGTCGTACTTCAGGCAGAAGATACGGATACCTGATTTCCCTGCTGGTACCGCAGGAGCAGAATCGCTGAATGTGGCAACATCAGTCGCGGTGGTATGTGCAGAGATCAGGAGGAGACAACGCTGACAGCACTTCCTGTCTTATTCAAAATGGAAATTCAACATGACAATGAAACTGCGGATGCCGTCGATTGAGTTGGCATATTCGAAGGCATCGTCCCTGTAACTTCCCGGAACCATTATATTACGTAGGCCCATGGCAAGCTTAATCTCGGTAGAATACTTGAAATACTGCAGGTACTGGTCGATCCCAAATCCTACTTCCAGGTAAAAATCGCTGTTTTTGACAAGGATCATGTCGTCTC